>DAOTAC010000211.1:0-4589 GCA_035382325.1 Bacillota bacterium
GACAGTGGTAAGGCGGGGCCGGGCCACAGACGCCACTGTGATGTCGTCGTACCCGACCACCGAAACGTCGTCCGGAACTCGCAGTTGCGACTCCTCCAACGCATGGAGCGCGCCCACTGCCATCAGGTCATTGCACGCGAATATGGCTGTGGGCGGGTCAGATAGCCTGATGAGCTCCATGGCCCCATCATAGCCACTCCTCTCGCGGTAGTCGCCCTCGCGAACCAGATCAGGGTTCGGGGCGATACCCCGCTCGCTCAGAGCGCCCTTGTAGCCTTCTACTCTGTCTTCGCTGGTCGCAACTCCCATTGGCCCGGTTATGATGCCGATTCTGGCATGCCCAAGATCCAGTAGATGTTGGGTAGCACGGAATGCCCCTTCCACGTTGTCGGCTGCAACTGTGTCGCACTCCAAGTCCATGCGCCTATCCGCCAGTACCACAGGTATTCCCGAGTTCATCAGCGTTCTGACGTTCTTGGAGCTAACCTGCGATGTAGTGAATATTACTCCATCCGCCTGTCGGCTGCGCAAGACGTTTATGTAATTGTTCTCCTTCTTGGGACTCCCATCAGTGTTGCACAGGAGCACGTTGTACCCGTTCTCGTTGGCTACGTCCTCGACTCCCCTGGCGACAGCGGGGAAGAACGGGTTACATATATCGGGGACTATCAGACCAAGTATGTAGCTTTGGCGGGTGACCAGTCCACGCGCAAACGAGTTTGGCTGATAGTCCATTGCCTTCGCTACCTGCAGGATATGTTCCCTAAGCTCTTTGCGCACATACCCGCCGCCGGAGAGAGCCCTGGAGACAGTAGCAGTGGAAACGCCGGCTTTCTTGGCAATCTCGTATATGGTAGCTATTCCTGTGCACCTCGCAGTCGCGCTCCGCCTCTGCTCCAGCATGTCTTGACGACGCCTTGCCGCGCTCGGAGGCTGCATGCAAGCGCTTACATATGATAGCGGTTACACATATTCTCCGTGATCTCGATCGTTCCTTCTTGTTTGGACCGGGTTTTTCGTTACATGACCCGCGAAATGCGACTCGTGCGCTGTGTAGGGCGTTTTGACGGAGTGGTTACTGCGAAGCCGGCGAAGAGGTCCGCGTGCCGGCGCGGAAGAGGCGGTGTCCGCTCAGAGGCGGCAGTCCCTGCAGGAAGCTAATATGAGGGCTCCGTGAAGCGTGTGAACACGTCTCCAGGAGCCCTCATCACTCGTCATATGCGGCAGTTTCAGGCGAGGCTCAGGCCGGCGCCCCCTCCGGGCTGGGTTCGCGCTTTCCGCCCGACTTCAGCCTCTCTTCGATGGCAGCCAGGGCGCCTTTGGCGTCTCCGGCAGATGGTGTTTGGGCCTCCGATCCCGCCGACCGAGCGGCCGATTGCGCGGCCTTCGCTTGGTCGCAGCTCTCGCCGGCTGGGCCCGCAAGCAGGGCCTCGAGTTCCTCTGCCTCGACTGTCTCCTGCTCTTTCAGGGTCTGGGCCAACTTGTGCAGGCTATCGATATTCTCGCTCAGTATTCTCCTCGCAGTGTCATGAGCAGCCGTGACTATCTTGTGGACCTCTTCGTCGATCTTCGCGGCCACTTCTTCGCTGTAGTTGCGGTCGCGGGAGATGTCGCGCCCCAGGAAGACCTGCTCCTCCTGGCTTCGGCCGAATGTCATCGGGCCGAGGTCGCTCATGCCGTATTCGGTGACCATCTTGCGGGCCGTCTTGCTCACGCGCTCCAGGTCGTTGCCGGCGCCAGTGCTGATCTCGCCCAGCACCAGCTCCTCGGCGACTCGACCGCCAAGGCCCACTATGATCTCGTTCATTATCTCAGACTTAGTGGCGTACCGGTATCTCCTGTCATCCTCCGGTATCATCAGGGTGTAGCCTCCCGCTCGCCCCCGGCCCACTATCGATACCTTGACAACCGGGTCGGCGCCGGGCAGGAGGTGGGCCAGCACCGCATGGCCTGACTCATGGTAAGCCACTAGATCCTTCTCGCGCTCGCTCATGATCCGGCCCTTCTTGGCAGGCCCCGCCACTATTCGCTCTATCGCCTCCGACATCTCAGCCATGGATACTCTCTTCTTATTCCCCCTGGCCGCCAGGAGTGCCGCTTCGTTCAACAGGTTCGCAAGATCGGCGCCGGTAAAGCCGGGAGTGCGCTTCGACAGCGCTTTGAGGTCGATATCTGTCTCAAGAGGCTTGTTCTTGGCATGGATCTTGAGTATCTCTTCCCTGCCGCGCTGGTCGGGGGCATCCACCACTATGTGGCGGTCGAATCTGCCTGCACGGAGCAGCGCAGGGTCAAGAACATCGGGCCTGTTCGTCGCGGCTAAGATGATGATCCCGGAATTAGGATCGAATCCGTCCATCTCAAAGAGCAGCTGGTTAAGCGTCTGCTCACGCTCATCGTGCCCGCCGCCCAGCCCCGCGCCACGTTGGCGGCCCACAGCGTCGATTTCGTCTATGAACACTATGCACGGAGCGTTCCGCTTCGCCTGGTCGAACATGTCGCGCACTCGGCTTGCGCCCACACCCACGAACATCTCCACAAAGTCAGAACCGCTGACACTGAAGAAAGGCACATCCGCCTCGCCCGCAACAGCCTTGGCAAGCAGGGTCTTGCCGGTTCCGGGAGGTCCCACCAGTAGAATCCCCCTGGGTATCCTGGCTCCGAGTTCGATGTATCGCTTGGGGTGTTTCAGGTAGTCCACGATTTCGACGAGTTCCTCTTTGACCTCGTCCACTCCGGCTACGTCTTCGAACGTCACGCG
Source organism: Bacillota bacterium (assembly GCA_035382325.1). Classification (GTDB taxonomy): domain Bacteria; phylum Bacillota; class DTU025; order DTU025; family DTU025; genus UBA5389. The sequence goes on from DAOTAC010000211.1 coordinate 2,759, forward strand.
GCCACGTTCACCGGCATGAAGCTTGGCCCGGCTCCGCCCGAACTGCATCGCCTTGTTGCCCCCGCCCTGAAGCTGGTTCATGATGAAGAAGAACACAGCAAAGAGGAGGACAATCGATATTACGTTCGGTATGAGCGCTATCCACCAGGCCCCCTGGGACTCAGGAGTCATGCTGACTTCTACACGCGAAGCAAGCTCCGGGTCGTTTCGAACATCTTCGACCAGGCCCTTCACATCCGGGTAGTACAGCTTGAACTTTCGCCCATCGTCCAAAGAGCCCCGGATTGCGTTTTCGCCGACTATCTCGAGTTGGGTGACTTTCCGGTCTTGCCAGTATTTCATGAACTGGCTGGCCGAGATATCGTCGACTCGGGGCTTGCCCGCAAAGAGCGAGTTAGATATGGAGACTGCTATCAGGCCGAGCAACAGCCATAGAGCAAGACTTTTCATAAGCCTATTGTTCACCGTAAGTAGGCGCAAGAAGCCCCGTGTACCAGGGCATCGCGGTATATGCGCCTTCCTCCTTCCCCGACTAATTCAGGTGCATGCTGCAAATGCAATCCCAAATACTAGATAATTCTCGTTGTGCGTGAACTCATTATAGCATAGCGCCTTTTCTATCACAACGAAACGCACAGCTGTATGGTTTCCATCTCAACCGGCTTATGCATCGTCAACGCAATCATCCGTATCGGCCGCGAAGACAGCCAGACGCCTTGTCGAAGACGTCACCGTCCCTCTTCCGCTCGCCCTTACGCCCACGACCCAAAGTGCCTCATCGCCCATGGCCAAGACGGCCAGGCGCGACCGAACGGGCCGAGGTACCTTCTCATCTACAAACAGGTCGGACAGCTTCTTGGCCCCGGCCATCCCAAGCGGGCGGATTCTGTCGCCTGCACGCCACCGGCGGACGACCAGGGCATCGGGGTCCACGCGGTCAGCGTCGAACACCGCCCACTTCCGACCGATTCCGGAGGCATCCACGCGCAGCCCGCGAAATCCCGAATCAGCCAGGGCGCGATTGGCCATGCAGGCCAACTCCTCAATGCTCGTATCCGCATCCGGATCCGCGTGTGCCCCCGGCGCCCTCTCCAGGGCCGACCTCTCGCCACAAGCCGCATAGACTGTGACTTGAGCCCACGCGAGAGGCATAGCCCCCGGCACGCGCACCGGAACATCTATCTGTTCCGCGGTCGATTCGGCGAGCGCACCGGGTTCATCTGCACCTTCCCGTGCAGGTTCGGCTACACGCTCTATTATTATCGTATCGTACGTCAGGCGCGCCCGTAGACTTCCGGGCAAGTCTATCGAATTGCCTACGTTCCCAGTCCGTGCCAGAGCCGCCATGTCGTCTATGTTAGGCCAGTAGAGATCGCGCCTGTCTCCAGCTGCTTCAGCGAAGGCCAACGCAAATGCGCGTGAAGCAACCGGCTCTGCGGCCTGTCGCATCATCTCGCGGTCTAGCTCCACCTGCGGCTCCCGCCGGCGCAGGTCCGCAGCGCCGGCGCTGCCTAAAACCGCTGCTCTAGCCGCATCGAGAAGGCGGACTGCCTGCTCTTCTAGGTACTGCTCGTCCGATGACGCAAGGCGCGCAAGCCGGGCCAGTCCGGCGCGGATATTCGAGTTGTACTCGCGCTCCAGAAGGGGTAGGAGTTCGCACCGCACCTTGTTGCGGAAGTATTGCGTATCGACATTCGTCGGGTCGGTACGGGTCGCAAGACGCCGCTTCTCGCAATACTGCTCGATCTGCTCCCGCGACACCTCGATAAACGGCCTGATCACCGAGATCCCCTCGTCTAACTTGCGAATGGGCGGGATGCCGGCCAGCCCG
>DAOTAC010000212.1:0-4585 GCA_035382325.1 Bacillota bacterium
TCTAGGCTCCACGCTGTTTGGTTTTCAAGGAACATCCGCGGCCTTAGCGCCGCGCGCAAGTGTTACTATATCACCTGCCGGAAGTTTGCGCAAGGGGTCACCCCGACAATTTTCACGGTTTATCCGTGGAGAGCAGGCCCTTGACAAGCGAACCCGGTTCGCCCATATGTACGTAGAATTGCGGGACATCGCCGAGGATAATCGACTCCGCAATCGGCATGCTCGTCTTTACCGTCATGTTCGATGAAACTAGCGGCACAAGGATCTTTACATATGCCTCAATCTCCAGGTAGACCCTGTGCCTGAGCTGGTTTATCCCCGCCGTCTCGAATTGATCCGTCACCGACGTGCTCACGACCCCTATGGGCACTACCGATACCGTGAGCCACGGGCCAAGGTTGGCGAGTATGGCGCTTCCGAACACCTGCCCGATAGGCACCGATATCCTGACGTTCTTTATGTCGCGCAGCGCGGCCTGAACCCTCGTCGTGGTGCTCGCCGCTATTCTGTTTATCTCACCCGTATTCGGCTGCACTGCCACAATGTTGCCTTGGCTGTCTGTCTTCCAATCGATCAGGTCTTCGTATTTGATCTCCAGCGCCGATGTCTCCGAAAGCGCCGTATTCACCGCGGTCGTCGCCACGGCTCTGGCGCGGGCCTCGGCCAGTTGCAGCAAGGTAGGTTTGAGCCGAACTTCCACGAACGTAAACCCTAGGAAGCCCACGCCCAGGCAGACCAGCACCGCTACGAGCAGGCCTTGTCTACGTCGACTCCCACGCCCGCGTCGAACCTGGCCGCTGCCGAGCTGGTGTGACCGCACACCTCGCAGCAGACCGGGGCGGCGCGGCCGAAACTTGGGTCTGGCAGATCCGCCAGATAGGAACCGCAGGAGCCAAGCAGGGGCGGGAAACCCCAGCGGCAGCCTGACACACAAAAAAACCACCCCTCCCCATCGTATGCAGGAGGGGTGGTCCCTGTTCACAAGTGTTACGCTCGCCCTGCGCTTCCGAAAAGGTGCATCTTGCCGGCGGCCACGGACTTCACCTTGGCCATGGCCGGCTTAAGTAGATCGCGCGGGTCGGTCACCTCTGGCCTCGTCCAGAGAGTCTCGCGGACACTGGCGATGAAGGCCAGACGCATGTCGGTATCGATGTTGACCTTGTTGATGCCACGGGCGATAGCGTCAACGATGCTGCCGTCAGGGATACCTTTGGATCCTCCCCACTCGGCCCCGAACCGCTCGCCGACCTCCATTATCTCGGCGGGCACCCCGGAGGCCCCATGCAGCACCAGCGGTATGCCAACCTTCTCCTTGATCTTCGACACGAGATCGATAGCCAGCACCGGCTCACCCTTGAACTTCCTCGGGCCGTGGGAAGTCCCAATCGCCACAGCGAGCGCGTCCACACCCGTCCGCTCAACGAAAGCCAAGGCCTCGTCGGGATCGGTAAGGAATGCGTCTCGCTCATCCACAACTATATAGTCCTCGATGCCCGCGAGCTTGCCCAGTTCCGCCTCAACACTCACGCCTGCGGCATGCGCGACCTCTACAACCTTCCGCGTGATCGCGACATTCTCGTCAAAAGGCAGATGCGAACCGTCTATCATGACCGAGGTGAAACCGTTCGTTATGCACTGCACGATAGTTGCCCAGTTGCGCCCGTGATCCAGATGGAGCGCCACGGGCACGTCGGATTGGCCGGCAAGGCCGGCGACGATCCCTGTAATCTGCTTCATCCCAGCGTAAGCAATGGCGCTCTCCGATACCTGAACTATGATGGGCGATCTCTCTTCCGCAGCAGCGCCTATGACTGCCTTCGCGAATTCCAGGTTGTTGACGTTAAACGCCCCGACCGCATAGCGCCCTTTGTTGGCCGCATCAAGAATCGATTTCGATGAAACCAGACCCACGTTTCGCCACCTCCAGTATTCTCCTAACGTACTAGGACTCTAGCGAACCGTCGCTTGCCAACTCTGAGAACCATGCCGTCACGAGGCGCGATCTCCTGAGTGGGGTCCGCCACTCGCCGGTCATCCACCCGCACGCCGCCCTGCTCCACAAGGCGCCTGGCTTCGCTGTTACTCGGCGCGAGCCCGGATCTGACCATGAGGGCTACGACCGAGATCGTCCCATCTGCCAGCTCGTGCGCCGCGAGGCACACCTCAGGCATGTCATCTGGCAGCTGGCCTTTGCTGAATACCCTGTCGAACTCGTCCTCAGCCAGCCTAGCCCGGTCTTCGCCGTGGTACTGCGCCACCAACTTCCGAGCGAGTTTCCTCTTGGCTTTCATAGGATGCAGAGCCCCGGACTCCAAATCGCGCTCAATGGCGACCTTCTCGGCCAGGGCAAATGTCGTAGTGCTGTTGACATAGGGCACTATGAGCTCGTCAGGTATAGACATAGTCTTGCCGTAGATCTCGGACGGCTCCTCGCTAATGCCTATGTAGTTGCCCAGGCTTTTACTCATCTTGTGGACTCCGTCCAGACCAGGCAGTATGGGCATAAGCACAACGCACTGACTCTCCTGCCCGAACTCGCGCTGCATCGTGCGGCCCATCAGGTTGTTGAACTTCTGGTCGGTGCCCCCGAGCTCAACATCGGCTTCAAGGGCGATCGAATCGTATGCCTGCATGAGCGGGTAGAAGAACTCGTGTATTCCGATGGGCCGGCCCTCTCGATATCTGGTTTCGAAATCGTCGCGCTCTAGCATCCGCGCCACGGTGACCTTCGATGCCAGTTCGATGATGTCGGCGAACATCAGCTTGCCCAGCCACTCCGAGTTGAAGACGACCCTGGTGTGCGCAGCATCGATGATCTTGAAAACCTGCTCGCAGTATGTTGCCGCGTTGGCGCGCACCTCTTCCTCCGAGAGCTGCTTTCGCGCTTCTCGGCGCCCTGTAGGATCGCCAATCCTGCCGGTGAAATCGCCGATCACGATTATCCCTTCGTGCCCCATATCCTGAAATTGCCTCATCTTGTGCAGCACGACGGTGTGCCCTATGTGAATGTCAGGCGCGGAAGGGTCCAACCCAAGTTTCACCCTGAGAGGCCTACCTGTGCGCATCGACTTGCCAAATTTCGCAAGCAGGTCTTCCTCAGAGATGACTTCGGCGGCGCCCCTCTTGATGACCTCTAACTGTTCCTTGGGATCCATTGCCAGATGCCCCCTATAGCACGACTGTGTGCGACGCAGCAGCGTGCAGCGTCAAGCATTATGTAGAGTCTATCACAGCCGCGAAACCAGGGTCAATTCAGTGCGAATCATTCTCGTCCTTGTTGGGAAACAGCTTCATCAGCACATGCAACATGATGTAGAACAGCAACAAGACACCGAAAACTGATAGAAGCCCAATGCCGCTCACACGCCAGCCCTCAGCGATCTCGTTCACTCACAACCGGCTCCTTTCTCTGTCACCCGGGATCAATGTATCAGCGCCAGAATCATGGCGCCGGCGATTATGGAGCCGACTTGGCCCGCTACGTTGGCCCCCACAGCATGCATCAAAAGGTAGTTAGTGGGATCTTCCTCGATGCCCATCTTGTGTATCACCCGTGCCGACATGGGGAACGCCGATATGCCCGCTGCCCCGATCATCGGATTGACCTTGCGTTTCAGAAACAGGTTGAGCGTCTTGGCGAAGATGACCCCGCCGGCGGTGTCGAATATGAAGGCTACCAGGCCCATCAGGACGATAAATAAGGTGCTGGGCTGAAGGAACCGATCGGCTACCATGGTCGAGCCTATCGCGATGCCTAGGAAGAGCGTCACAATATTGGCCAGCTCGTTCTGGGCTGACTTCGACAGTCGCTCCACAACCCCGGCTTCGCGCAGAAGGTTGCCCAGCATCAGCGAGCCGATAAGCCCCACGCTGATTGGAGCTATGATCCCGGCGATCACGGTGACCATGATGGGAAACAGCACTCGCACGGTCTTGCTCACCCGAAACTCCTGGTACTCCATGTGTATCCGCCGTTCCTCGGGCGTGGTGAGCAGGCGGATGACTGGCGGCTGGACGAGGGGTACCAGCGACATGTAGGAGTATGCGGCCACGGTGATAGGCCCCAATAACTCCGGAGCGAATAGCCCGGACACGTATATAGACGTTGGGCCGTCCGCCGCTCCGATGATACCGATAGAGGCCGCCTGTTTCAGGGTAAACGCAGGGATGAAACTAGCCACACCGTGTAATCTGCCCAGGTACAGCCCTGTCATGAGAGTCGCGAAGATTCCAAACTGCGCAGCGGCGCCGAAAAACAGCATGAACGGGCGCCTCAGCAATGGGCCGAAGTCTATCATCGCCCCTACAGCGATGAAGATGAGGATGGGAAAGAGTTCGTTCTCGATACCCGCGCGGTATAGAATGGTCAGGAATCCATGCTCTCCTATGGCAGATGAGCCGGGTATGTTCGTGAGAATCGCGCCGAACCCAATAGGTAGAAGAAGAGTAGGTTCGTATTCCTTCTTGACAGCCAGGTAGATCAGAGCTCCTCCGATGGCAAACATGACCGCGACACGCCAGTAGTCCACCACGAGTTGCAAGCCATTCACCTTCCATCCACAGCGTGAATTGTTTCGATTACCAG
>DAOTAC010000213.1:0-4546 GCA_035382325.1 Bacillota bacterium
CGCACGGCATCAGGCAACGAGTGCGCTCTCACGATGGTCATCTGTGCACCTGTGGGAGAACGAGGGTTCGTCGTCAGGTTCGAGCTGTCGGACTTGGTCACGGCCGCCCAGGGCCAGGCCGCCCAGTTCAAGGTGGGGCTGACCGGATGCTGGGGCACAACGGCGAATACGATCTTCACCAGGCGGGGTATGCGTGTGATGAACCACGCCTTCTACTCGGGATGGACCAAATCGCTAGTCCTCGAGGCCAGAGGTGTATCGAGCTTGGCCGCTCTGGCCGTGGCATGCAACCGTCCCATGGAATGGACACTCAGCGGAGGCGACGGGGCGCTGGCCAAGGAGGTGCAGGAACCGGGAGATGGCTCCGGGAGAATCGACTTTTCCGTGTGGACCTGGGCTTCACTCAAGCCTGGGCAGACTTGGGCAGCTGACTTCTGGGTTGCCGCCAACGCCGATCCGGACGGAGCCGCCACAACCAGCGTGCACCTAAGGCGCGTCGGCTACCAGGCCGCGCTGGAGCACACCCTCGCCTGGTTGCGAGGTAGGTCGCACCGCAGTCGCATCCCGGCCGAGATGGCCGGAAAGACCCGGGCCGCAATATCCGCGATATCCAGGGCCGATTACAACCTGCACTTCTGCCGGTTCTTCGCCCACGGCAAGGCGATCGACACCGAAGAGCTGGTGATGCTGACCTCACGCAGCCCGCGATATTACGTCTCGGCCGCCTTCTGGCCCCGCGACACGTTTCTATGGGCATTTCCCGCCATGCTTGCGTCCGACCCTGCCTTCGCCCGGGAGGTGTTGCTCACAGGCTTCGCAAGGCACGTCGCGAACATGGGGATCCACGCGCACTACATTGACGGCGTATTGCTCTACCCCGGGTTTGAGCTGGATCAGCACGCATCCTACATGGTGGCGCTGGGCAGTTACGTGACGCGCACCGGCGACATGTCCATCGTCTCAGAGACGGCAGTGCGCACAGGGCTAGCCAGATTCGAAGAAATCCTGGCCAAGCAGCGCCATTCGGAGGCGGCCCTGTACCGCACGTTCCTCGACCCCAGCGACGATCCTGTCAGGTACCCCTATCTCACCTACGACAATGCCCTGCTCTGGAGGGCGTTCGCGTCTCTCGCGGAGATCGCGCGAACAGCCGGTGACAGCGCTACAGCCTCAAGATACGCCGACACGGCGCAGAGAATCCACACAGCCGTCTGTGAGCGGCTTGTAGCAGAAGGCCCATTCGGGCCGATGTTCGTGTGGTCCGCAGATCTCGAAGGCGGATTCGAGCTATATGACGACCCGCCGGGAAGCCTCTTGCTTCTTCCATTTTACGGGTTGATCGATCGCAATGACATCCGATACGTTAATACAGTCAAGTACATAATGTCGGAACACAACCCCTACCGCGTCGCACATGGCGACTACCCTGGAGCCGGATGCGCCCACGCTGCTCGCCCCTGGCCCATGCACGCCTGCAACATGGTGATGGCCGGCATCGCAGATGGCGAATCGCTTGAGCTGATAGCCAAAGCTCCCCTAGACGGGGAGCTTGCATGCGAGAGTGTCTATGAGGTCGGCGGAAAAGCAGCTACAGGCGGTGCCTTCGCTACATTTGCCGGTTACCTATCGATGGCCCTAACGCAGGCCGTCACGAGCGGCATCATTTTGACCTAAGCCACGGAAACTGCCTCGCGATGCGAGGATCGATATGCACGCGCCCATGCTCCTCGCACACATGCCCGACATCTACGGTGAAAGCGGTAGACTTCGGGCGCCCCAGATGTTGCGTGGCATTGATGCTGCGATGACCTGACACGGTGTATGATACGACTGCCGCCAAGAGCCCATATATCCCGAACGCCGGCCCGAAGGCCTCTAGGCCAAGGGCTGCTGCTGTGAGCGGAGCATTTGCCGCGCCGCCCAGCAGGCCGGCTATTCCGATGGCCGCACCGAACCCCGGTGCAAGGCCAAGAATCCTCCCGAAGGCATTCCCCGCAGTTGCGCCGATCACCAGAAGCGGGGTCATGGCACCCCCGCTGAAACCTGATCCCAAGGTGACCGCGACGAACAGAATTTTGAGCGCGAATGCCCAGAGCGGGATGGACGCTCCCGCTAAGGCCTGATCGATCAGGTGTTCACCGAGGCCAAGGTACTCGCTGGAGAAGCCCAGCGTAAGAAGGACGAGGACGATGCCTCCTATAAGCGTTCTGACCGGAGGCGGCACGCGCAGCCTGTGGAACATGCGTGCAGCGCCTTCCTCCGCTTCGATGTAAAGCCATGCTACGAGACCAAGGCAGACGGCGCCGGCTATCACTTGCGCAATGGTAACCGCGCTGATCCCCGGCAACGGCAGCGCCGCAGCGAGCGGGTGCCACCATCCAAGCCGGCGGGCGACGATGCAGGATACCGAGGACGCAATCACGGCAGGCAGGATCCCCACATAGAACGGATCGCCCATTCTCAGTGCCTCTATCGCGAACAGAGCCCCCGCCATCGGAGCGCCCATCGCGACCCCGAAGGCGGCGGCCAGAGCACACATGGTGAGCCTGGTGCGATCCTCCGCCGCAAGTCGCAGGGCCCGCCCGGCCTGAGAAATGACAGCACCTGCTATTTGCGCTGCAGGCCCTTCCTTCCCTGCCGAAGCCCCAAAAGAGATGCTGATTATGGTCGCTAATGCCTTAATCGGCGCGACGCGTATCGGTATCTCGCCGTCCTGTTCGTTCACAGCCCGTATCACGGCCTCTGTACCGTGACCGTATGATTCCGGAGACACGTAATGGATAAGTGCCGCGCCGATCAATCCTGCAACGGGAAGCATGAACCACCAGGGGCCTATGTGCCCGGCATGTTCCACCCCCCATTCCAGCAGCATCAGAAAAGCAGCCACCGCCGCACCGCCCAAAGCGCCGGTGACACCGGCAAGTGCTGCCCACTTGGCCACGGAGATGACAAGCACGATAATCTCGACATTCTTTGCTTCGGTTGCTCGTGTGTGGTTCGCCAATCATGACCAACCTTTCGTTCATCAATCTTGGATGCCATGCTACATCCTCCGCGCAAGTCACCAAGCGGTACAGTCGCCCGGCTGCCACGCCTAGCGACATACCCCTACTCTCTTCGAAGCCACCATCTGGTCCATTCTGGCCTGGATGGCCTCAATCCCACGCCATCCATCCTCGCGCACTATTCTCTGGAGCTCACAAGTAACCTCAGTCGGCAGATGGCTGGTGGACTCTCCATACAGGCTGGGAGCACGGTCCATCACCATTAGTTTCATCAGGAACACCGCGACGTCGATCATTCCCGATGAGCATGCATCCGCAACCATCTGCTCCAGCAAAGCACGGTCGCCGTCCGTATCAACTATCAGCGGTAACACCTCCCCTCTGAGACTAGTTCCAACGAATTACTTCTCTTCCATCTTACCCTGCTTTTGGTGATTAGTAAAGATGGATTTTTGCCGAAACGTGTAGGATCTTCTAGTCGATGTTATCCTGTGTTATGCAGGCGCTTGGGGTGGTCGCTACCCACAGAGTGCCCGGCGCAATTGTGTGACAATGTTTGTAATTCGTCGCTAGCTATGGCATGCATTGTATGGACGATATGGTGCTATCGCTGCAGAACGCCAGCGAGTTGCACAGACGAAAGCCTTGCACAACTGCACTCCGCCAAGAGGACTTCTCTACAAACACTCCGCTGTTCGGTCTGTCATGGTGATCATCCGAAGGAACACGCTCTTAGTCTCCTGCAGTTTTGCGGGAACAACTTGGCGCGCGCTGTCCGATTGACTATGGTATCCCGCCGATGACACGGGATCGGCATGTCCCACCGTCACTGCCCTAAACCCGGCCGCAAGCAAACGACCCGTATCATCGAATATGGATCCAGCCGATATCGCAGGCGCAAGCCCCAGAGAGGTCAGGGCATCCTGGTAGAGTTGTACTGCCTCGTCTGACGCTCGGAATTTTGACAGAAAAGTACCTGAGCTTTCCCAGTAGCAGAAGGGTTCCTCACCGCCGATGAACTCGCAGTTGACGACAACGCCTCGATCAAACCCTTCGCCCGATCCGGCTAGTGACCTGGAATATGCGCTTGACCCCTGCATGTTGACCTCCTCGCCCCCGAAGAACACAAATCGAACAGCAGTGCGCTTAAGCTGCTGATGATCGGCTGCGATCTGGTCGGCCGTAGCCAGAAGCACTGCCACCGCGCTCGCATCATCGCGGGCTCCGGGGCTCTGGCGGCCGGCCGGTACGAGCAGACCGCCCCCAAATGCCAGGGCTAGCATGACGAGGCCCGATACGCCCACACACGCCAGCGCGAGGCAGACCCTGTGCGCCCCCGGCCCCCACTTTCTTCCGGAGGAGACTATCCCGAGCATCGATGCAGCAAGCAAGCAGCCCATGGCGATCGGGGCGAAGCCGTATATCGGCTTGCGTTGCTCATGGTCGAAGATGTCGGTCTTGGAGTCATAGTGCGCCGAGAAGGTGATATGCTTCTCGATGGGGTTATCAGCAGGTAGGAAGTCGGCTACTATGTTGACCCC
>DAOTAC010000214.1:0-4527 GCA_035382325.1 Bacillota bacterium
CCAACATAGCCCACAATGTCCTGGACCGGCTGGGGTATCCCACGCGCTCCGCCGAGCTTGCCGGCATTGCCGGCTACCTGCACGACATCGGGAACGCGGTGTCCCGCGACCATCACGGGCAGAGCAGTGCTTTGATGACCATGTCGATACTATCGCGCATGGGGATGGACCCGACTGAGATTGCGCTGATCATGGCGGCCGTCGGCAACCATGAGGAGGAGTATGGGCATCCGGTGAACGAGATCTCTGCGGCTGTGATACTCGCTGACAAGAGCGATGTGCATCGCACCCGTGTTCGCAAGAAGGACATCCCTACCATGGATATCCACGACAGGGTGTCGTACGCAGCTGAGCGGTCTTTTCTGGATGTGGATGCCGAAAAACGGGTGATTACGCTCACGCTCACCATCGATACCGGCATCTGTCCAGTAATGGAATACTTCGAAATCTTCCTGACCCGGATGACCATGTGCAGAAGGGCGGCTTCAGTCCTTGAATGCGAGTTCAAGCTGGAGATAAACGGCGCATGCCTGCTGTAGGCGCACGGCGCTAGCAAAGCCCCAGCTAGCAGAATCAAACCCTCCGCACGGTGCAATACTACTCTGGACACTGCACCGATGCGGAGGGGTTCGTTTTGCGCTCGTATGAGAGCCTCGTGAAACACGAAGGCAACTCAGCGCTATTCGCTGCGATTGAGATATCTATCGTATCTACTCTGGCAGGGCGCCCGGTGCATGTGCACGCCGAGGGTGTCAGGGGAACCGGCAAGACCACCATCATGCGGGCGGCTGCAGGTATCCTGCCCATGATCGAGAGAATCACCGGGTGTGATCATAATTGTAGGCCTTGGGCGCCGCACTGCCCCGACCACGTAAGTGCGCCTCCCGCTCGGCTGCGGGAGATAGGCTCGGAATTCGTGCAGATGCCTTTCCTGGAGATCTCGCACTCAGCTAGGCTGGGAACGGTCGTGGGCAGCATAGACTTAGCGCGCGTCGTCGACCCGAGCAATCCCCAAGCTGCTCTGCTTCTTGGTACGATACCCCGGGCGAACCGCGGGATAATCTTCATCGACGAAATCAACAGGCTCGCAGACACGTCGCCGGAGCTGACGGATGTGCTTCTTGACACCATGGGCACCAAACCAGGCAGGGTGCAGATAGAGGAGGCTGGCCTGCCGGTGGTGTCGCTCCCTCTGGAGACGGGCGTGTGGGCGGCATCCAACCCCGATGAAGACCCCGGCCCTCTTGAGGATGTTCGGCGTCAGCTGTCTGACCGATTCGACCTCTCAGTCGAAATGGGCCGGGCGTGTGAACCGGGCATGATCCGCAGGATCCTGGAGTGCGACGACTTCGACGTTCCGCGACGAGCGCCGGAGGCTCCGACGGCCGGATGCTGGCCAGGCCGCATGGCCGCCGCCGCCCTGCTTGCACCGCGGGTGCTCTTCCCCGATGAGATGGTGGAACTTCTCGCTACTATCTACGTTGACTTCGACATCGAAAGTATCCGCGCACTGGAAGCGGCCAGGACGGCTGCGCGCTGCAGGGCTGCACTGGCCGGTAGGAGCCGCGTGTCTATCGAGGACCTCAGAGCAGTTCTCGGCATGGTGCTGCGCCACCGCGTAGAGGTGGCGGCCCTTGCCAATATCCTTAGGTACGTCGATGCGATGCAAGAAAAGTCGGCTCACGGTAGGAGTGTGGGCGCCGTCATGCCTGGATGCCCAGGAGGGCCCGGGCGGGCGGGCACACAGGGGGCGGAGGGGACGCGGCCGGACCGCGATGGCGGCCCAGACCGGGCCGACAATGACTGCGCCTGCGACCGCGGCCGGAGCGGCGATGGCGGCCGCGTCGACATGGACCAGGCTTCTGCGCATGGCGGGGCGGGGCTCCGTGGCATATTGCACAGGCTCTTCGAGCACATGCGTTCTGAACAGCACGGTGGCTCATGCGGGCCGGAGTGCGCAGGCCGCCTGGATTCACAGGGGCCGAGCGGTTCCCGCGGCGATTCGGCAGGCGGCCCTGACGGGGGCTACGCTGGCGGGGTGGGGACAGGGATCGGCGCTTGCGGTCGGCGGCGACAAGGTGCGGGTACAGGCGCAGGGGCCGGGACTGGTTCGGCATGTGCCCCGGAAAGCACGGTCAGTGAGGTGTGCCCTCCGAGTATTGCCCGGCCCATCACTCAGGTGGGGCCCAAGGTCGTGTTCGCTGAGGAAGACCTGATTTGAAGCCTGATGAGCTTGCAACCTTCGCGGCAGAGGTCAATTGCCGACTCGATTGTGGGCATGGAGTGCGAGTGGGCGAGACCGCTCTGGTCTCGCGCCGAGTGCACGTAATCGATCCGACTCGTCCATATGAAGCTCGGGTGAAGTGTGCTGCCGATGCGGGGCAAGTCTTCTACCGCCGCAGCCTCGCCGATGAGGTAGTCCATGTCGATATCTTCCATTCACTGGCCGATGTCAGTCATTACGCGATCGCCCAGGCATCCAGGCAGGCCGTTGACGAATTCTCGCGCCAAGCATCCCTGGGCATCAGCTGTTCGGCAGCGTTGGCGGACTTCATAGACGTCCAGACCGCTACGGGCGGCGGCAGGGCAACGGGCAGTCTCAAATACGGACAGAAACCGTCTCTCCAGACGGCCCACAGAGGACACGTACATCTAGCTGCGCTCTTGCCGCGCGAGGCCTCAGGGTTGCTCTATTACCTTGTGCGCAACGCAGAGCAGGCTATACAGCGGCAAGGGGCGGAACTGAGGCGGCTGGACCGGATCGTAAATGATGCAACCCACGGGGGGGCTCCAATCGATCTGTCGCCCTATTCATGTCCAACAGACTCGCTCCTGCAGGAACATGCTCCGCCGGCCAGGCTTACTGATGACTGCGCGATGATGAAGGATGCACTCGATGCAGCGGCCGATTTCGGATCTGTGTCGAGCCTGGCCAGCTTCCTGGAGTGCGTGGCGGCGGCGCGTCGGCGGGATAATCCCTATTCACTCCTCGAACGCGAGTACGGTGATGCGGAGTCGATGCTCTCTCGCCTGCGGGCACTGGATATACTCAGCGGCGACGGCGCTTCTTTGGTGTTGACCGACAAGGGGATACAGATGGCCTCATTTCTGCGGCGGTTCGCTCGCGAAATGGAGACGCAGATGCGGAAGGTGATCCGACGGAGTGGGCGACCTCGGGTCATTCCCCTCGACAAGAGCGACTTCACGCGCGGCAGAACCCGTGGCCCATCCGCGAAAGAGTCGCGCGCCATAATGTCGGCTGAAGAGGCCGATTTCAGGGGCGCGATATCCGTGCCCGGCACCATCGGTCAGTGGGCTGTTCGCTGTTCGCAGCAGGGACGGTGGGGTCCGATCGAGCCGTGCGATGTCCGGGTTGAGCAGGCGCGACGACGCTTGAGGGTGGATGTGTGCCTCCTGATCGATGCCAGCGCCAGCATGGCCGGGAAGCGCATCCAGGCGGCAAAGCACCTGGCCAGGTATATGTTTCTCACATGCCGCGATCGCGTGAGTGTATTGACGTTCCAGGACCGCAACGTCACGGTGCATGTCGTTCGCGCCCGCTCACACCGGGCTCTTGAACAAGGTCTGTCTACAGTCAGGCCGGCCGGGCTCACGCCTCTGGCTGCAGGCATTGTGGAAGCCGTGCGGCTTCTGGGGGCGAGGCATCATGCCCCTGCCATGCTGGTACTGCTGACGGACGGGATACCTACGATGAACCAGTGGACGGGCGACCCTGCACGGGACGCACTTACGGCGGCGCAGCAGATCGCTGAGAACAACATACCCTTTACGTGCATCGGGCTCGCCCCGAACAAGGGCTTCCTGCGCCGGCTCACTGAGATTGCCTGCGGCACACTGTACATCGTAGACGAGTTCGACCGCGATGTACTGGCGAAACTCGTTAAGGACGAGCGCAGCAGGGTGCAAACATGATACTATAGGCAATAGAAGGGCAAACGGTCATCAGGTCGAATTGTCTCTGACTAAGGTGGAGAATAGATGTCGCAGAAGAAGAAAACATGGGAGCTGGTCGCGGCGGACCCGCGCGTCGCAGCAGAACTGTCCGCCCGTTGTAGCATCTCGCTGGGCATGGCCAAGGTCCTTGCAAACAGGGGCATTGTGGATGAGACAAGCGCCAGGCGCTTTCTTGCGCCGGATATCACCAACATGCATGATCCATTCGCGCTCCCCGATATGCAGGCCGCCGCCGGACGGTTGCTTGACGCGGTTCGCCAGGGCGAGAAGATCAGGGTATATGGCGACTATGACGTGGACGGAATATCGTCTGTGTCTTTAGTCGTATCAGTGCTTCGTGCCTGCGGCGCAGATGTGGACTATTACATCCCCAACCGTCTGATTGAGGGGTACGGCCTGAGTATTGAGGCGGTCCAGAAGGGGGCAGAAGACGGAGTAGGGCTGCTTGTCACTGCCGACTGCGGAATCGGGGCTTTCGACGAGGCAGAGGCAGCGCAGTCGTGCGGCGTAGACCTGATCATCACCGATCATCACGAGGCCGGTGCTAGCCTG
>DAOTAC010000215.1:0-4497 GCA_035382325.1 Bacillota bacterium
ACCATCCAGTCCATCGTGGCCGTGCCGGCATCGACCTCGCCCAGACGGTGGATGCGGCCAGTGTAGAAGAGAATACGCTCAGTGGTAGTCGTCTTCCCTGCATCAATGTGAGCCATTATCCCTATGTTTCTGATGTTCTCTAGAGGCAACTCACCCTGCATATCTCTTCCCTCCTCTCCTGCCCCGACAGCCCGGATAGCGGGCTTACCACCTGTAGTGCGCAAAGGCCTTGTTCGCTTCGGCCATCTTGTGCATGTCTTCTCGCTTCTTGATAGAGGTTCCCTGCCCGGCCGCTGCGTCTAGAATCTCGCCGGCGAATCGCTCGCTCATGGTCTTTTCAGGACGCTTCCTGGCATTAGTCACGATCCACCTCAGAGCCAAAGCCTTCCGCCTCTCGGGCCTGACCTCAATGGGTACCTGATACGTCGCGCCTCCTACCCTTCGAGGCCTGACTTCGAGAACCGGCATAACATTCTTGAGCGCACGGTCAAAAGTCTCTAGAGGCTCTTTTCCCGTCTTGCTCTGAATAATCTCGGCGGCCCCGTAAAAGATGGCCTCAGCAGTGCCCTTCTTGCCGGAAAGCATCAGCTTGTTGATGAACTCCGACACGAGCATGGACCCGTAGATCGGGTCAGGAGACACTTCACTTCTTGTAACCTTGCCTCGCCTCGGCATAGCTCACCCTCCCCTCGCTATCTCCTGGGAGCGTCACTTCGGGCGCTTTGCTCCGTATTTGGAGCGGCCCTGACGTCTATTTGCAACTCCAGCAGCATCCAGAGTGCCGCGGATAATGTGGTACCTCACGCCCGGCACGTCCTTTACACGGCCGCCTCTGATCAAGACGACCGAGTGCTCCTGGAGGTTATGCCCTACGCCTGGAATGTAGGCCGTCACTTCGAGTCCGTTTGACAACCTCACCCTTGCAATTTTCCTGAGAGCAGAGTTGGGCTTCTTCGGCGTAGTCGTCCTCACCACTGTGCATACTCCCCTGCGCTGTGGTGATCCCTCGCCATAGACAGTCCTCCGATTGAGCGAGTTGTACTGGTACCTGAGAGCAGGCGCCATAGACTTGGTCGAGGCCTTCTGCCTTCCCTTCCTTACCAGCTGATTAATGGTTGGCACATGCGCCACCTCCTTCCGCAAGACTGCAACATTTCGGACGCAACATGCCCCTTCCACCTATTTTCAGGTGCAAGGGGCACGATTCACTCGTGTAGTATGGCGGCTGCCGCCGCGCCCACATCTATCCCGCACACCTTGCCAAGTTCGTCCATGGATTCAACCGGGTTAACCGGAATGCCTTTCGCGGCAGCGAGCGCTTTCAGTTCACGCACGACACGCTCTTCGGCATCGCGGGCCACATAAACCGCCGTGACTACCCCGCGCTCTAAGGCTCTCACCGTCTGCTTGACGCCGATGACCCGGCTCGGGGCAGAGGCGAGGTCCTCGTACATGAACGGCTTTCGCCCCTTTCAGCCTGGCCTTCCACGCACTACGATACTGGCTCAGACAGTTTTACATTTTACCATCAGCCGCGGGACGTGTCAAGGGCACCCGAGCCCTCGAAATCCCTGCATCAGGAGTCGGTTGCTGCGTTCACATGGCCCAGCGCAGATGCTTGAGCCCGATCTAGATGCTCCGCCATGGGCGCTCCGAAATGACGATCTGCGCCCGCCGCAAGCGCCCCGACCGCACCGCCGATCCCGGCGGCTGGGGCCGCCTCAAGTCGGGCTCGATCATCCGTAACCGGCGCCGTCATCAGCTCAGCCTCAGCCTCCGGGGCAACCTTGATCCGGATGTTGCGGTATCTGCTCATCCCCGTTCCTGCCGGTATGAGCTTGCCTATGATGACATTCTCCTTCAAGCCGATGAGCGGGTCTGTCCTGCCCTTTATGGATGCATCCGTCAGTACGCGCGTCGTCTCCTGGAATGACGCGGCCGAGAGGAAGCTATCTGTCTGAAGCGACGCCTTGGTGATGCCCAGCAGAATCGGCTTGGACGTAGCGGTTCTCAAGCCGCCGGCCTCGGCCTCTTCGTTGGTCTCCTCGAATCTGAACACGTCGATGGTCTCCCCCGGAAGCATGCTGGTTTCGCCCGGATCCTCCACCTTGACCTTGCGCATCATCTGCCTCACAACGACCTCAATGTGCTTGTCGTTGATCTCCACACCCTGCGAGCGATATACATCCTGCACCTCTCGCACGATGTACTGCTGGACTGCCACCGGCCCACGTATGCGCAGTATGTCATGGGGGTTCAGCGACCCCTCGGTGAGCTTGTCGCCGGCGACCACACGGTCGCCCTCGCGCACCTCAAGGCGCGCGCCGAACGGCACCGAGTACTCGTGCTCCTCATCGGACTCGGTGGTGACTATGACCTTTCGGGCTCCCTTGACCTCGGTTATGCGAACCACACCGTCGTACTCCGTGACGGTGGCAAGGCCTTTCGGCTTCCTCGCCTCGAACAGCTCTTCGACGCGGGGCAGACCCCGTGTAATGTCGTCGCCTGCGACTCCGCCGGTGTGGAACGTCCTCATTGTGAGCTGCGTGCCGGGCTCGCCGATGGACTGCGCAGCGATAGTGCCCACGGCCTCGCCCACTTCAACCAGGCTCCCTGTAGCGAGGTTCCGCCCGTAGCACTTGGCGCACACACCGTACCTGGTGCGGCACTTGAGAACCGAGCGGATGGGCCAGGAGTTCGGGCCGCCATGCTTGACCTTTTCGTCGACCTGACGCTCGATCTCGCTTGCCGTGTCTTCATCTATCATCTGGCCGGCCTCTAGGAGCACCTCGCCTGTCTCCTGGTTGATCAGGTCGCTCAAGCTGACCCTTCCGGTTATGCGTTCAGCCAGAGTCTCAATGACGGTGTCGCCTTCCATGAGCGCGGTAGCTTCTATTCCCTCATCGGTGCCGCAGTCGTCCTCGCGGACTATCACATCCTGTGCCACGTCCACAAGGCGCCTAGTCAGGTAGCCTGAGTCGGCCGTCCTGAGGGCCGTGTCGGCCAGGCCCTTCCGCGTGCCGTGTGTGGAGATGAAGTACTCCAGCACGGTCAAGCCCTCGCGGAAGTTGGCTTTGATAGGCACGTCGATGGTCCGTCCCGACGGGTCGGCCACCAGACCGCGCATGCCGGCCAGCTGGTTGAGCTGCTGCACGTTACCGCGGGCGCCGGATGTAGCCATCATGTAGACCGGGTTGAGCTGGTCCACAGTGAACTCCTCGGGTCTATCCGCGCCGCGTTCCCTGGCCTCCTCGACCTTGTCCTTCATGATCTCCTCAGGGTTGAGGTGCCTCATCATGGCCTTCTGGACCTTCTCACGCGCCTCGGTCCATACGTCTATCACCAGGCTGTACTTCTCATCCTCGAGCAGCAGGCCCCGCCTGTACTGGCCTTCGATCTGTTCGACTTTGGTCTCAGCCTCGCGTATGATCTCCGTCTTCTCCTCAGGGATCGCGATGTCTCCTATTCCCACAGTGGTGCCGGAAACCGTAGCGTAGTGGAAGCCCAGGCGCTTTAAGGCGTCCAAAACATCGGCCGTCATCGCATTGCCGCTCTTCCGCCTGATCCTGCCCACTAGTTTGCTCAAAAAGCTCTTGCTTGCAGGCTTCCTGGTTCGTCCGCCGCCAATCGACAGAAACTCATCGAACGACATGCCTCGGGGCACGAAATCGCCGGCGGTGAGCATGTCGTCGAAAGTGGCCTCGGCCGAGTTGATATACGGAAAATCATCGGGGAAAATCTCGTTGAACACGAGCTTACCGACGGTCGTTACTATTCTGCGCGTACCTGCTTCCTCCGACCCCAGCACATTCTTGCTTTCGGGCATCCTCACCAGTATCCGCGCATGAAGCGCAACCACGCCTGCATCGTAGGCTGCCTTGGCGGCTTCGGGGTTTTCAAAGATCTTACCTTCGCCGAGGGCGCCTATGCGCTCGAACGTCAAGTAATAGCAGCCCAGGACCATATCCTGCGTGGGCGTAGCCACAGGGCCCCCGTGAGCCGGTGAGAGTATGTTGTTGACCGCCAGCATGAGCAGCCTGGCCTCTGACTGAGCCTCAGCTGACAGCGGCACATGCACGGCCATCTGATCGCCGTCGAAGTCCGCGTTGTACGCAGTGCACACCAGCGGATGTATCTGGATCGCCCTGCCCTCGACCAGTACAGGCTCGAAAGCCTGTATTCCCAGCCTGTGTAGGGTAGGGGCGCGGTTAAGCAGCACCGGGTGCTCGGCGATGATCTCCTCGAGCACGTCCCATACCTCCGGCCTGACTCGCTCCACCATTCGCTTGGCGCTCTTGATGTTGTGCGCAAGCCCCCGATCCACCAGCCGCTTCATGACGAACGGCTTGAACAGCTCCAGGGCCATCTCCTTAGGCAGGCCGCACTGGTGCATCTTCAGAGTGGGGCCGACCACGATGACCGAACGCCCCGAGTAGTCAACGCGCTTGCCCAAAAGGTTCTGGCGGAAACGCCCCTGCTTCCCCTTGAGAAGATCGG
>DAOTAC010000216.1:0-4491 GCA_035382325.1 Bacillota bacterium
GTAAGGCGGCACATGTGCACATCGCACATGTCACATACTTCTGCTACGCCTTCGCCTGACTCCGCCATGGTCTGCAAAATGGGCGGGCGCCACGGAGTAACTTCAGTCGTAGCAACTGCTCCCGCTGCCGATGCGGCCGTCGGCCCGTGATGCCCCGAGTACGCCCTGACGCGTCCTGACGCATTTCCGGCCAGGTCGAGCGCCATGCGTATCTCGGCAACCACCCTCTCAACGCCCGGCCGGTCCTTCTTGTTGACCACGAACACGTCGCCGATCTCCATGACGCCGGCCTTGATCACCTGGATGTCGTCTCCAAGCCCAGGCACTTGCACAAGAGCCACCGTATCGGCAAGTGAAGCGATCTCCACTTCCGACTGGCCCACGCCCACGGTCTCAATGAGCACGTAGTCGTACCCGGCGGCATCGAGCACATCCACCACGCCCGATGTGGCCCGCGACACTCCGCCCAAATGCCCGCGCGTGCCCATGCTCCTGATGAACACCCCGTCGTCCAGCGAGTGGCGTTGCATGCGCAACCTATCGCCGAGGAGCGCGCCGCCTGTGAACGGACTGGTGGGGTCTACCGCCACGATCCCGACGGTCTTGCCCCGCCCGCGGTACTCGGCCGCCATCTTGTCAACAAGCGTGCTCTTGCCCGATCCGGGGGGACCGGTAATGCCAATGACATGGGCCCTGCCCGTGTGAGGGTATATCGCAGCGTATGCGTTCTCGAATCCTGATCGACGGTCCTCCACGATGGATATGAGCCGGGACACCGCGCGGATGTCGCGTGCCAGCGCCCGGCTCACAATCTCCTGCCAGTCCATTCCGATGCCTACCTCTTGATGTTCTCGCGTATGAATTTCACCGTGTCGGCGGTCGAGGCCCCGGGAGTGAACACCTCCGCGATGCCGCACTCCTTAAGCCCTGGGATATCCTCGTCGGGTATGATGCCGCCGCCCACCACCAGCACATCATCGACTCCCCGCTCGCGCAAAAGCTGCATCACTCTGGGGAACAGGTAGTTGTGAGCCCCGGAGAGAATGGACATGGCCACGACATCCACGTCCTCCTGAATCGCTGCCGCCACGATCTGCTCCGGCGTCTGCCGAAGGCCCGTGTATATCACTTCCATGCCAGCGTCGCGCAGGGCGCGCGCGACCACCTTCGCGCCCCGGTCATGCCCGTCAAGGCCGGGCTTGGCGACGAGGACTCTGATCTTCCTACCCTCATCCATCGTGTCGCTCTCCCCCTTCCTAGTAGGCCACCGTGGGCTTGTACTCGCCGAAGACGCCTCGGAGGACGCCGCACATCTCTCCCAGCGTCGCATATGCCCTCACAGCGTCCAGAATGTACGGCATCAGATTGTCGGACCCCGAAGCCGCGTGCTCAAGCGCCGCAAGGCTCGCCTCCACTGCCGCGTTGTCGCGCTCCGCCCGAAGCTGGGCGAGCTTCCTACACTGCAGATCTCCCACGGCCGGATCGACTTTGAGAAGACCGCTGGGTCGATCCTCTTCTATCTGGAAATCGTTGAGCCCCACTATCGTTCGATCGCCCGACTCTATCTCCATCTGGTAGCGGTACGCACTCTCTTCGATCTCGGCCTGGATGAACCCGCGTTCTATGGCCGCCGGAGCGCCGCCGATCTCGTCGATCCTGCGTATATAGTCCGCCGCCGCCCGCTCGATCTCGTCGGTGAGCGCCTCGATGTAGTAAGACCCCGCAAGAGGATCAATAGTGTCGGCCACGCCGCTTTCATACGCGATGATCTGCTGGGTCCTGAGGGCGATGCGCACCGAGTCCTGCGATGGAAGCGCCAGCGCCTCATCGCGGGAGTTAGTGTGAAGCGACTGAGTGCCCCCGAGCACCGCCGCGAGCGCCTGCAAGGTTACCCTGACGATGTTGTTGTCGGGCTGCTGAGCCGTGAGGGTGCACCCGGCAGTCTGAGTGTGAAAACGAAGCTGCATCGACTTGGGATCCTTAGCTCCGAACCTGTCGCGCATGATCCGCGCCCACAATCTCCTGGCCGCTCTGAACTTGGCCACTTCCTCCAGCAGATCGTTGTGGGCGTTGAAGAAGAACGAGAGCCTGGGCCCGAAGTCGTCTACATCCAGGCCTGCGTCGACCGCGGCCTTGACGTAGGCGATTCCGTCTGCCAAAGTGAACGCTACTTCCTGGACTGCAGTGGCGCCGGCCTCCCTGATGTGGTAGCCGCTGATACTGATGGTATTCCACCTAGGCACAGCGGTAGAGCAGTACTCGAAGATGTTCGTGATCAGCCTCATTGATGGTTTTGGCGGGAATATATAGGTGCCCCGGGCAGCGTACTCCTTGAGAATGTCATTCTGAATAGTGCCGTTCAGCTTGTTGGCGAAGACGCCCTGCTTTTCAGCGACGGCAATGTACATGGCAAGAAGCATGGACGCAGGAGCGTTGATCGTCATCGACGTGGAGACCTTGTCGAGAGGTATCCCATCAAACAGCGTCTCCATATCGGCCAAAGAGTCGATGGCCACGCCCACCTTCCCTACTTCGCCCGCGGAAAGCTCATGGTCAGAGTCGTACCCGATCTGCGTAGGCAGGTCGAAAGCGACCGACAGGCCTGTCTGCCCCTGCTCCAGAAGGTACTTGTAGCGTCTGTTCGACTCCTCGGCTGTCGCAAACCCTGCATACTGCCTCATGGTCCAGAATCGGCCGCGGTACATCGTGGGCTGGACGCCGCGGGTGTACGGATACTCACCTGGGAACCCTAGATCATTGACGTAATCTACCTGTTCGACATCGAGCGGCGTGTACAGCGGCTTGACTTCTATCCCCGAGCTGCCTTCGAATCTCTCCTTGCGCTCAGGGAATCTGGCGCAAGTCTTCGCGTACGGACCGCTCTTCCAGCGACCATACTCGCCCGAAAGATCCCCCTGGTTCAATGTGATGATCCCCCCCTTTGAAATAGGCAGACAACCTTATGGGATATTCAACATAAACCCAGAATCACCTCTTGACCACACTACTCGCGGCATCGAACCGCTTAAGCCTAAGCGAGTTGGATACGACCGACACAGAACTTGCGGCCATGGCTGCGCCGGCGTATATCGGCGGCATTATGCCGAACGCAGCCAAAGGGATACCCACGGCATTGTAGATGAACGCCCAGAATAGGTTCTGCTTGATGATACCGAGAGTAGCTCTTGACAGCCTGATCGCGTCCGGCAACCTGTGGAGGCCCCCGACTATCGTGATGTCCGCGGCCTCCATGGCGATGTCGGTGCCGGCGCTCATGGCGATCCCAACATCCGCCGTGGCGAGAGCAGGAGCGTCATTAATGCCGTCTCCCACCATGGCGACGTGCAGGCCACGCCGCCGCATCTTTTCCACCTGCTCAGCCTTGCCGTCAGGCAACACTTCGGCCATGACGTTCTCATCGGGTATTCCCACCTGACGCGCTATGGCCGCGGCTGTACGGGCATTGTCGCCGGTTATCATGTAGACCTCGAGGCCCAGCCCGAAAAGCTCCGCAATCACACCGGCCGACTCTGGGCGAAGCTGGTCGGCGATTCCATACGCGGCCGTAACAGTACCGTCCACCGCCTGCAGGACTCCGGTCTCGCCCTTCTCCTCCATGTGCTCTAGGGCTCTCACTACATCGTCCGCTACGTCGACCCCGAGATCAGACAAGAATGCGAGCGTCCCAACCGCCACCTGGCGCCCGTCCACCTGTGCCGTAACCCCGCGGCCGGGCACACTGCGAAAGTCGGTGGGCATCGGCGCGTTCAGACCCTGAAGATCCGCCTCCTCCACAATCGCCCTGCCCAATGGATGCTCCGACGCCCTCTCAGCAGCAGCCGCCAACCTCAGTGCTTCGCCGGGCTTCAGCGACAGGAACACCTTAGAATCGACTACTCGGGGCTTGCCCTGGGTAAGCGTGCCCGTCTTGTCGACGACTACCGCATCGATCCGGCTCAGCCTCTCCAGGTGTTCACCGCCGCGGATGAGCACCCCCAGTTCGGCCCCGCGCCCCGTGGCCACCATTATCCCCGTAGGCGTAGCTAGCCCGAGTGCACACGGGCATGCGATGACCAGCACGGACGTGGCATTAACCAGGGCCTGCGCAATGCCTACCCCTGCGAAGTGCCAACCGACAAAGGTGACCGCCGCAATCGCCAGAACAGTGGGGACGAAGTAAGACGCTACCACGTCCGCGAGCCGTTGTATCGGAGCCTTGCTTCCCTGGGCTTCCTCCACCAGACGGACTATCTGCGCCAGCGCGGTGTCTGCTCCCACGTGAGTAGCGCGCATCTTGAACATGCCGTGCTGGTTTACCGTTCCTCCCACCGCCGCATCGCCGGCGCCTTTGTCCACAGGGATACTCTCACCGGTAAGCATGGATTCATCGATGGATGTATAGCCTTCGATGATCTCTCCGTCCACAGGCACCCGCTCGCCGGGCCTCACGATCACTATGTCGCCGGGCATAACTTGTTCTACCGCTACCGT
>DAOTAC010000217.1:0-4487 GCA_035382325.1 Bacillota bacterium
CGCAATCCAAAACGGGCGGTTCGCCCGTCCGCAGCTGCAACCACCGAGTCTGCCCCGCGGGCTGCGTGTTCTCTTCCCTGAACTCACGTTCCGCATGTAGTACATGGAAAGCAGGCATTTCGGAAATGAGCAGCTAGGCAAGCAACCTGAGATTTGGGGAATCGCGAAGCTACACTCAAGGAAGACTCGCTACCGACCGTCGGGTTTTCCGGCAGGCTGGATAAACCCCTGCTACGCATGGCGTTGACGGGCCCATCCCCGCGTAAGGCCGCTTTGTCATCCGACTGGGATGCCCAGGGCAGCGCCCAAATGCGGAAATGGGAACATCTACATGCGGAACGTGGGTCGCAGGACTATCGGGGACGGTCAGCACGAAAGTATGATCTTGGGGATCACGATTGTCGGTAGGCTTTCAGGAAATCCTCCCTGCTAATCCCTGATTGAGTACAGATGACACGCAGAGTGGAAGCTTTCAACCTAGGGTGGTTGGGCATTGTTAGCGGGGTGCAGGTACCGTCGGGATTGTGGCGGATCATCGCAATGTGCTCGCACTCCCTGACGAGTTGAAAAACCCAACAATCCGAAAGCGCCTACTACCTTTGCTTTCGGCGCATCGACAGGGAACCTCGTCATGTCGCAACTTTCGCTTCGGCAACGAACACCTCGACAGCTGAGTCAGTCTCGACGACATCGCTCCCGAAAGTCTCGATGTGGAAACGAATTGCCGACTTAACGTTGTCTAGCGCTTCCTCGTACGTGTTGCCCTCGCCGACAACTACCCCCCTCAATCCTAAGGGGTATGCTACGTAGCCGTCCTGGTGCTTTTCCACGATGACCTTATAGAGCGGCATTTCCACTCCCCCTGGTAGATGATCTTGGCTTCAGTATACCACGACGCGGCATGAGCGAAAATGGGAAGCAAGTGCGCAGTGACCACACAGACATTCAACTCGGCATTGCCTACAGAACCTGCACGCGTCCTACGGGCACACGTCACAGATGGGCGACAGCGCAAGATGGCCAAGGGCGAGGGCGTAGGCCGAGGCCATCAGGCCATGATCCTCATAGCGGGTTCGGCAATGGGCAAGGCATGAGCTTGCGGCTCTCAGAATCTCGGAGGTTTCACCTGACACACTGGGTGGGCTGGGCGCGCTGCAGACGCCGGGGGCGGTGCACACGCCAACCGAGCCGACCTCAGCGGAGCCATCATCGCCGGGGCTCATTGCGCGGGCCAGCCGGCGAAACCAGATGGCAGCATAGGCGTTTTCCCGGTAGTCGCGGGCAGGTTCGTTGAAAGCAGGCGGGTCATCGGGGTTCGGAATCCTGGAAACCAGCCCCGCCGCTCCCCGAAGATGCCGCGCTGCGGCGTGGCTTGCGATCAGCGACTGGGCCAGTGAAGACGAGAGATCAAGCCAGATCCGGTCGCCGGTCGCCTCGAATGCATGCAGGCAGGCAGCGCCCACCGAAATCGTGTCGTGGGCCAGCCCGAACAGATGGGGCCTGCCGTCATACAGGTGGGCTAGGCCATAACGTGCGTCGAGGCACTTGTCGATGATAGCACGTAGCACCTGGACTCCGCGCGAGGTCCACTCAGGTTCGTCGAACACGCGCCCGGCGGCGATCATAGCTGCCGACGCGCGCCCGTTCCAGTCGACGTATATGCGGGTATCGACTCGCGGCGGGGCGCGGCGGGCGCGCTCTTCTGCGGCGGCTATCGCGTAGTACTCCTCGTCTGCGTCCTGCGAGCCCGACCACGCCGGAATGCTCGGCTGAAACAATACAGAGTTCATGTAGCGAACGGTGCTATGAGCGGCGGCTTTGAGTCCCGGGTCTTGTACGGCCTGATACGCGTTTGCCAGTGCATGGACAAGCAGCGCGTTATCCAGCAGCATCTTCTCGAAATGGGGCACGCTCCAGTCTCGGACCGTTGAATATCGAAAGAGACCGCCCTCCACCTTGTCGTAGGTTCCGCCTGAGGTCATCGCGTGAAGGGTGTGCTCGAAGATCTGTCTGTACGAGGGGTCAGCACTGACGCGGTATGCGAAAACGGCAAGGTTGATCGCGTCGAACATCGGGAACTTGGGGGCGTCTCCGAACCCGCCATACACAGGATCGTAGGAAGCCATCACATCGCCCAGCACGTCGTAATAGGGGTCCAGGTTGGGCTCGCGGTCGGGAGTGCCGACGTCATCATATTCGCCGTCGTAGCTGAGCTCGCGTTTGCGATGCTGGTCTGTGTCATCATCCCCGCCCGTGCGCGAACGGGTGAGGGCGGGGTAGGCTCGCGATACCCGACCTAGCCACTCCAGCATCCTATCCGGAGGTACGTACGTCGCGCCGGCCAGCGCGTGTCCGTCATGATCGAGAATGGCCACCGTCGGCCATCCGCCCATGTTGTATCGGGCATTCACATCGGGGCGTACGTCGGTGTCGACGCGTACGGGGACGTATGCCTCGTTGACGAGAGCAGCGACATCGCGGTCGGAGAAGGTCGTTCGGTCCATGACATGACACCAGTGGCACCACGACGCCGATATCGACAGAAGCACTGGCTTCTCCCCGGCGCGTGCTTCATCGAATGGCTGGGTGTCCCAAGCTCGCCATGCTATCTGCTTCCCATCCGAAACGCCGTCACTATCCTGAATGTCCACGTGCACCGGTGCCTCCTTCTCCGCGTGTGATAGCTGATCGTCCGCCGAGCGGCGAGCATCCATATGAGTATACCCCAAGACGGACCGTGAAAAGCGAAGGGCGAGGCTGCCAGCCTCGCCCCTCAGTATACCTGCGCTGAGCAATCCGGCGCTCGAGCGCTGTCATGCTGAACCTAACGTCAAGGAGAACTGACGTCGAAGACGACCTCAACGATAGCGCCGCTGGCGACTTCTACTCCGGGAATCCCCTGCGATTTCATGCCCTTAGCGCTTGGAACAATGGAGATGATGTGGGTGCCTTCGGCGACCTCCATCTCCCATACGCCCTTGTCTACCTGATTCATCCACATCCCGCCACCCTTGCCGTCTAGGTACACCATCACTTTGGCTTCGGTGAGGGGCTTTCCATCGGACATAACCTTGACGCGTAGGAGTCCCGCAGGATCGAAGTCCATCTTGACCTGAACCGTTTCGCCTGCCCGCACCTGTACTTTGGGTGCCTCCCTGCGCTGGGCGAACGGATCGGATATCTCGCCCACAACGGTGTAGGCGCCTTCCGGCACAGTCAACTCGACTCTATCGGGCTGAATCGCGACAGTGCCGACTGACACTCCGTCAAGACTCGCCCATGCACGGAGCTTGTCGGTCCTCATGGGCTTGCCCTCGATTGTGGGGACTATCGCGATCAAGCCGGGTAACTTGACCTCGAGGGTCAGATCCGTGATCTCCCCGGGCTTGACGTAGGTTTCATACATATCGCTTTCGGAGTCGCGGTAGACCGCGGTCACGGCGTAGACGCCCGGTGTCACAAGCGCCTGGCGCGCGCCCGCTGTGTAGGGCAGTTCGATCTGGCCGTCGCGGCCCGCCGCCGTCACGTGCGAATCGGCGGTAACATCGCGCCCGCTGGCTACTACGTGCGTCCGGAGCGTGCCGAGGAGGTCGTCCAAGGTCACTGTGATATTGGTCGTTCGACCGCCTGCTAGCTGCACGCCGGGAACGCCCTTCTCAACTGTGACAAGATCGCGGTACATCACACTGAGGTCATAGGTTCCGGGAGTTGAGGTCCAACGGAAGACTTGTCCATCAGATGTGCTGCGAATCACCTGCGTTGCCTGCCCAGGCGCGAATACGCTCAGCTGACACAGGTTGGATATGACCGCTCCGCGGTAGGTCACGGTCACCTCGAGCGTTGCCGGCAGCTCGCCCAGGTCCACGTCGACATAGGTATCCTGGCCGGCCCGAACTGTGGCTGCCGCCGTGCGGGTGAGCTCAAGATACTGCCTGTGGGTGACGACCACTGTGTAGTCGCCCGCCGGCAGATTCGTGGCGGGCGGAATCCCGGCCCAACTCGCGGCGACGGGCGCGCCCGCCTTCAGCACGCGGATATCGACGCGGTCGCTAACGTCCTGCCCCGACGCGCGGGCGGTCACGCGAACCTTGCCGTCCAGCGGGCCGAAGTCCAGCCTCACCAAGCTGGTCTGCCCGGGTTTCACGGCGATCG
Organism: Bacillota bacterium; assembly: GCA_035382325.1. Lineage (GTDB taxonomy): Bacteria > Bacillota > DTU025 > DTU025 > DTU025 > UBA5389. The sequence goes on from DAOTAC010000217.1 coordinate 4,153, forward strand.
CCGTGGCCTGAGCCGTCAGAACCTGTGAGCCCACGACGAGACGACCGCGCACTGTGTACTGGCCCTCATCTACTTGAGCGCGCACGACAGGGGGGTCTTGCGCGGTGCGGGTCGACTGCACGACCTCGCCGGTGGACTTCACGATCTCGATTTGCGCGTGCCCTGTCACGTTGACCGCGCCCGCCCAGGCCTGCACCTCTATGTGCGCCGGGGCGACTGCGCGCGCCATGATCGTGGAGAGAGCTTGCCTGAGCGATGCTGTATCCGAAGCCGAGTAGTACTCGCCAATGCAGCGCACCAGAGCGGCCTGCTTCTCGGTGAGGAGCTGGCGCTGG
>DAOTAC010000218.1:0-4463 GCA_035382325.1 Bacillota bacterium
AGACGCCCACTACGCCCAGAACAGACTGCGGCGCGCCTGCGATAGGCAGAGCGCGCGCCACAGACACGGCAACGGCGTACAGCATGATACATACAGCATCATCCACCGCCACTACAGACAAGAGCATCCGGGTAAGCGGCCCGTCCGCCTTGTGCCTCCTGATTATCATGATTGTGGTAGATGGGGCTGTGGCTGCGGCAATCGCACCCAATGCGAGGCCAAGGGCAGGAGGTTCGCCGGTTATGACCGCCGCGGCCAGCACTGCCGCCATGCACAGGCTCGCCTGTGCAAATGCGATGCTGACGGCTCCTCTGGGCAGCGAGCGGACCCTCCGGGCCTCCAGCTCCCCTCCCACGACGAAAGCTATCAGCGCCAGACCCATCTCTGCAGCGAACGCCGCGCCCGCCGGGGTAATAGCGCTGCCAATGCCGGGCCACGCATAGCCCAGCGTAATCCCTGCGAGAAGGTATCCCACAACGGACGAAACGCCTAAGCCTGCCGCAACCCGCCCCAGGGCGACACCGCTCAACATGATAAGACCCGCCGCAAGAATGCTGCTCATGTAAAACCTCTCCGCCAACACGCGAGGTTACTGACCGAGGTCGTCCAAGTTAGAGTGGCGTTTGGGAAACCCCGCGATCTTGCCTACCGGAACCGTGAAGAGTAATCCCGAGCCCGGACGGCTCAGGTCGCCAACGACGCTCTCAACAGCCGCTATGGCTTCGTCAACTTTCTCGTCTGGAAGCAGCGCGAACACCGTTCTATTATACGGCCTGCTTTCGTTCAGATGATGTCGCAGCGCTGCAAAGATCGGTATAGAGGAGCTGTCGATCTCAGACAGGGCGCGCCCCATCCCCATACTCTCTATGCACGTCGCCCCGGTTATCCCTGCTCGAAGAAAAGATGAGAACAGGTCATCGAGGAGCGCAGTATCGTTTAGCACCACAAACAGGACTTGCACACGAATTCCCTCCAGAAGAGGCAAGTGTTGCGTTGTTACTATTTACTACTATACCTAACTGCTCAGTTCACTGCAATACGCTGCCACGCCATCCGTGTCGACCTTCCATATCCGTACAGCGGGCGATTGCGGCAGGATAATGATTGACGCCCGAGAAAAGTACTGACCTGGGATGGTGATGCACATGGTCAGCTCGCTCATAGACATTACTCGCCCTGTGTACCACGGGATGCCGGTGTGGCCGGGAGATCCCGACGTTCGATTCGTGCCTACGCTAACGATTCCCACATGTGGCGCCAACGTCACATCGCTTGGCATGAGTACTCACTCAGGCACACATATCGATGCTCCTTCTCATTATCTAGCAGGTGCCCCAACAGTGGATCGAGTGCCACTGGAATCACTGGTCGGCCCTTGCCTAGTCATCGAACCCGCCGCCAAAGGCCCCATTGGACGCCGAAGCCTGATGGAATCCATGGAAACTCCTCACCCACCTCGAGTTCTTATGAAGGTCCCCACAGGCGCGTATCTCGACGCAGGCGGCGCCGCTTACCTCGTCGAGCAGGGTATAGTACTGATAGGAACTGAAGAGATGTCCATCGAAAGCCCGGCTGGAGACGGCAGTGTCCACACCCGCCTTCTTTCGGCAGGTGTAGTGATACTGGAAGGCGCAGATCTGAGTCTCGTTCCATCGGGTCAGTACCATCTGACCGCACTGCCGCTGCGCCTCATCGGGCTTGATGGAGCACCGTGCCGGGCAGTCCTAATCCCACTTTGACTGCATTGTTCCATACTATCCCACTTATGGGTCCACCAGCCTTACTTCGGCTGAGTGCGCCTGCAATTCTTCGAGTGTGTGCGGCGTCACCTGTCTTTTCTCCGACCGGTCCAGTTTTCCTTCGTACCATATAGTGATTCCTTGGGTGACTCAAAGTTCTAGTATATGCCCACATGCAGCGGTCAGACTACGAATGCAACCGCGACACCTGCAAGAAAGGAGGAGGCATCGCATGCCGAGAAGGAGCAACAGGATCTTGAACCCTCAGGCGCGTCAAGCGCTGAATCAGATGAAGTATGAGATTGCGAGCCAGGTGGGCGTGGACTACAACACCTATGGCGGATACCTTGGCGATATCCCCGCGCGTGAGGCGGGCAGAATCGGCGGCCAGATGGTCAAGCAGATGATCGCCGCGGCCGAGCAGAGCTTGATAAGCCAGACAGTCGCCGGAACCCAGGCCAGTTTCGCGCAGGCCCTCAGGCCTTCCGGGTTCACGTCTGAAACCGCATCCGGTTTTAATGTCCCGACCAACCTGAACGTTCCCAAGTCGTAGCCTGCAACACAAGGTACGCAGGGCGCGATAGCGCGGCTATCGCCCGGTCGCCCCTCGACCGGGCGCTGGCCGCGGTCATCTGCCCGCGATTCCGCGTGGCTCCGACACAGGGCGCATGTATGCCCACCAGTACATTGCCCCCACTAGCAGACCTCCACCAACCACATTGCCCAGAGTCACCGGCAACAGGTTCCGGGCGAGACTAGCGACGTATTCGGCAGCTGGAGCTGAAGACAGCATCAGACCGATAGGAATGTAGAACATGTTAGCCACTGAGTGTTCCGCTCCACACATGATGAAGGCAGACACTGCCATGGCCAGCGGCGCTATCCTGCCGACAACGTCATCGGCGGAATACGACATCCATACTCCCATACATACCAGCCAGTTGCACAGCACCCCACGGAAGAAGGCCGGCCAGAACAGAAGCGACGATTTTCGCATGGCAGTCATGACGAGCGCCTGGGCGGAGGCGCCGTCTACCGGCTGCCACAGTCCGGACTCGTGATATAGCCACGCTACGAAGACAGCGCCGGCCATGTTGGAGAAATAGACAATGACCCAGTTGCGGATGAGCGCTCCTAATCGAATCCGTCTGTCGAGGAGCGCCATTACCATCAAGGAGTTCCCAGTGAACAGCTCAGCTCCTCCTATTATCACCATGACAATGCCGACACTGAACACTAGGCCAGAGATGAGTTTCACCGCACTCGGCCCTGCCCACGCGCCGAGCGCGTATGACACTGTGTGGGATGCTATAGCCGCCATCGCAATGAAGCTTCCTGCAAGAAAACCCAGTACAAGAAGGGTAACCGCACTGGCTCGGGATTTGGCCACTCCCGCATTGACGGCGGTCGCGGCGATCTCGGAAGGCGTCCTGTACGCCACTGGATCCACCACTCTTTCTCACGTCGTTCGCTATACTCCAACTATCTCAAGGGCTTCAAGCTCTGTCAAGCATCGGCCTCGGAGGTGCTTTCCCACCACTTCCCACAGGGAATTCCACATGTAGTTGTAGAATAGACAGGCCGAGAGGGGGCCCACACTTCCGCGCAGGCTTAACAGAGAAAGGAGTTGCAATTATTGAGATCTAGACTACACACTAACAGTTTCAAGTCCTTGGCGGCATTCGCGGCGGCGGCCCTGATTGTAGCCATGGCCGCATGCGTAGCGTCAGCCGCCACAACCTACACCGTCAAGACAGGCGACTCACTCTACCTCATCGCCCAACGCTTCGGCGTGACGGTAGCTGCGCTGCGCGCCGCGAACGGGTTGTCACACGATTGGATATACCCCGGTGAAAGACTGACGATCCCCTCTTCGGGAGGCACACCGGCGCCGTCAGGCTCTACCTACACAGTAAGATCAGGTGATTCGTTGTTCCTCATCGCGAACCGCTTCGGCGTTACAGTAAGCGCGTTGCGCTCCGCGAACGGGTTGTCATATGACTGGATCTACCCGGGTGAAGTCCTGCGTATCCCGGCAGGCGGTAGTTCTCGTCCACCCGAAACCCCGTCACGAGGGGACTATGGCTCTTGGAGCTCGACCGACCTCTCGCTCCTTGCCCGACTGGTTACTGCCGAATCCGGCGGTGAGCCGTATGAAGGGCAGGTCGCAGTGGCGGCGACCGTGTTGAACAGGGTGAAAAGTGGGTCGTATCCCAATACGATCTCCGGCGTGATCTACCAGGTTGTAGACGGCAGATACTATCAGTTCAGTCCGGTTCTCGACGGTAGGATCAATACCGCTCCCTCCTCTACAGCACTGAGAGCAGTTCAGGATGCGGTGAGCGGATGGGACCCATCCTACGGCGCACTAGGGTTCTACAATCCCTCTAAGACCTCCAACTACTGGGTACAGCTCCGCCCTGTCACTAGAGCGATCGGAGGTCACGTCTTCTTCAAGTAGAGCGAGCGCGCCAGAGCGCTGGAAGACAGGCCCGACCACTCCCCGAGGCGCATTCGCCTCGGGGTTCGCCTTGTTCCGACCAATCAACGTCAAGCCGTCTATTGAGTTCAGCGCCATATGGTTGTAAAATTGACCGAGGGAGGGACTAGCAGTGCCAATCTATGAGTACAACTGCAGCAACTGCGGCAAATTTGAATTTCTACACGGACCAGGCGAAGGCGCGCTCACGCGCTGCCCCAAGTGCGGTTCTCCTGTCCGGCGCC
>DAOTAC010000219.1:0-4447 GCA_035382325.1 Bacillota bacterium
GATAGGCATGGAGTTTGGTTGGTGGACCATTGTGCCGCCACTTGTGGCAATCACACTGGCGCTCGTTACAAAGAAGGTCATACTGTCACTGGGAATCGGAATCCTTTCGGGCGCCCTCATCGCCTCGCACTTCAGCATCGTCGGCATGTTCACTGTCGCGGCAACGACCTTATGGGAGAAGGTCACTGACATGTGGAACGTGTCGATCCTGATCTTCCTGGTATGCTTGGGTATTCTTACGTATCTGGTGACTATCGCCGGCGGCGCCAGAGCGTACGGAGACTGGGCAACCAAACGGATCAAGACTCGTGCAGGCGCGCAGCTTGCAAGCCTTCTGCTGGGGATCTTGATCTTCATCGACGACTACTTCAACTGCCTTACCGTGGGCACCGTGATGATTCCGGTGACCGACCGGCATCGTGTGTCACGCGCGAAGCTTGCCTACATTATTGACGCAACCGCTGCCCCGGTCTGCGTGATTGCTCCGGTGTCGAGCTGGGTTGTGACCATAATGTCAACAATGGGCGACAAGTTCAGGGCAGTCGGCATCGAGATGGAACCGTTCGTCGCGTTCCTGCGAACGCTTCCCCTAAACCTCTATGCCTGGCTGACTCTGGGCATGGTAGCGGTTGTCGCAATTCTCGAGCTTGACTTCGGGCCTATGGAGAAGTTTGAACATGAAGCTAGGGCCACGGGGAACGTCAACGCGGCCAAGCCAGCCGGCGCCGCAAAGCGCCAACCAGCGATCAGCCCCAAGGGTACTGTATGGGACCTTCTTGTCCCCGTCATAGGGCTGATCATTTTTGCCATCATCATGATGGCGTACACCGGTGGTTACTGGTCCGGGGAGGGGATGTCTTTCCTCGATGCCATCAAGAACACCGATTCCGCTACGGCGCTGATGTACGCTGGTTTCCTGGGCCTTGCGCTTACTCTTGCCGTTGTGTTGCCCAGGGGAGTGGTATCGGTCAGCCGAATACCTGAGGCCATATGGGGCGGGTTCCTGGCGATGCTGCCCGCCATCATAATCCTCATATTCGCCTGGACAATAGGCGGCGTCATCGGTCAGCTGGGCACAGGCGAATTCCTGGCACACCAGGTCGGAGTACACCTTAATCCGGCGTGGTACCCGGTGATAATGTTCCTGCTCGCCTGCCTAATCTCGTTCTCTACCGGCACTAGCTGGGGCACGTTTGCGATCATGGTCCCGATCGCAATCGACTTCGCGGTGCTCTTGGCGCCTGAGATCATGCTGGGCATGATTGGGGCAGCGCTGGCGGGCGCGGTATACGGCGACCACTGCTCGCCAATATCCGACACTACGATTCTCAGCTCCACGGGCGCTCAGTGCAACCACATCGACCATGTGTCCACGCAATTGCCATATGCGACAGTGGCTGCGGTTGCAGTTGCCATCGGCTACGTCTTTTACGGCTTCCTTGCGCGTACCGGGGCCTCAGCGGGGCTGACGGCAGTCCTGACACTGCTGGTGGCAGCAGCTGTGCTGTATGTGATAATCAGAGTGCTGCACACCCGGTCCATCAGGAAGGAGGCCGCATCAGGCAGAGCTGTGGGTAAGTGACGATCGGCGCGGGCGTCTGCGGCATCTGAGCGATATGGCTTCAGCGGACGGGGCGGGGCGGGGTGGGGTCCCCGCCCGTTCGGCTGTACACCGGCGGTTCGTTCCCATGTCCTGTGGGCCAGATGCAAGAGACCCGAATCATGTCGACATCGCGCTGGACGATGCCCTCGATGACGCAAGGTATCCAGGCGGTTGTTTCGGCTTGTGACTGTGCTGCCCAAACGGTAGAATTAGAAATGGCAAAGGGGGCTCCGACATGGCACGATTCGGAATACATCTGTCGATATCAGGCGGGGTTGCGCAGGCGGCGGCGCGCGCTCGCGAGCTCGGTTGCGACGCATTCCAAATATTCAGCCGTAACCCTCGCACGCTCAAGGCCAAACCCATCGATCCCGATGATGCGGCCGCGTTCCGCACGGCCGTGCAGGAGTCGGGCATACACCCGGTCGTGGTGCATGTGAACTACCTGATCAACGTGGCCAGCCCCAAGGATGATACGTATCGGCTCTCGGTTGACGCGCTCACAGACGAGCTTATCCGTGCCGACATTTTGGGAGCGGAGCTGGTAGTGATGCATCCTGGTAACCATCTCGGGAGTGGCGCCCAGGCTGGAGCTGAGCGGATTGCTTCCGCCATCGACCGCGCCTACGAGTCCACAGGCGCCCGAGCGCGCTTGTGCCTTGAGAACATGGCGGGTGCCGGAACCGAGATCGGCACTACCTTCGCCGAGTTGCGCATGATCATGGATCTGGCACAATGCGGGCCGACGCTTGGCGTATGCTTCGATACGTGCCATGCCTACGGAGCGGGCTATGACGTGTCGACAGCCCGTGGACTCCGGTCAGTGATCGATGAGGCAGCGCGCACTGTTGGCATCGACCGCATAGTGGTGGTCCATGCCAACGACTCCAAAGGGCAACTGGGCGGTCGAAAAGACCGGCACGAGCACATAGGGGATGGAGCCATCGGGCTGGCGGGTTTCCGGAACATCCTCGCATGCGCGGAGCTGGCCGATCTTCCTTTCATACTCGAGACGCCTGTGGATTCCCCGGAAGACCAGGTGCGAGACCTTGCCACTATCAGGTCGTGCGCACCTCCACCGCAGGATGAGCCTCGGCAGCTGACAGGGAGGATGCGAGTTGAGGTCTGAGCCGGTTGGGGCGGTAGCCAACTACATCTCGCCTGAAGCCGCAGATGCGCTTCGACGCGAGATTGAGCAGATCGACGGTGCGGAAGTGTTCGCCGTGGGGCGATGCGATCCCAACTACGTGGTGTGCGATCTATCTGTGCTGGCTCGAGGGAATAGAGGCGCCGCCCCGGTGGTGGATCCTACCTTGATACGCGGGCAGGTGGTCATACATAACCACCCTTCCGGCGACCTCACACCTTCGGACGCCGATGTGACGGCAGCGGCCAGCCTTGCCGCACGTGGCATTGGCTTCTGGATCGTCGACAACTCAGTCTCCCGTATTCGTTCAGTCACTGACCCTCTGACCAATGATATGGGGTCAATCATCATCGATCCTGCTGATATCAGGCATCTGTTCTCTCCCGCCGGGCCATTCGCGGCGCGATTCCCAGGGTATGAGACAAGAGAAGGGCAGATAGAGATGGCCCTCGCCGTCGCACAGGCGTTTTCCGACGGCGGTCACTTGGTGGTCGAGGCCGGGACGGGCACCGGTAAGTCCCTAGCGTACCTGGCGCCGGCCTTCCTGTGGGCAAGGCGCAACAGCACACGGGTAGTCGTGTCCACCAACACCATCAACCTGCAGGAGCAGATGGTCCACAAAGACATTCCTGCTATCTCCGAGGCACTGGGTGAAGAAGTCCGCGCGGTACTGGTCAAAGGCAGGGCCAACTACCTATGCCTGCGCAAACTCAACCGGGTGCTTGCCGACCAGGACAGGGCGTTCGAACCCGCTCTACGCGGTGCATTCGGTCAGGTGCTGGAGTGGGCCTACGGAACCGACACGGGCGACCGCTCCGATATGGGCTTTGAACCCAACCCGGACGTGTGGGAGATGGTCAGCTCAGAATCGGACATGTGTCTTCATGCCAGGTGCCCTCATTTCGGCGAATGCTTCTTCCATCGGGCGAGAAAGGAAATGGATAGCGCCGAAATCTTGGTGGTCAACCACCACATCTTGTTCGCAGACGCATCGATCCGGAGTCAACTCGGTCCGGACGCCGAGCGCGCTGTCTTGCCCCGATACCGTGCGGTGATCCTGGACGAAGCCCATAACGCCGCCGATGTCGCCACAGAGTACTTCGGTCGGATGGGCTCCCGGACCGGCCTGATCCGGCTGATCAACGCAGTCTATCGCAGGGAGGGCAGGCCCGGGGGCACTGGGGGGTCTTGGGGCGCCGGGGCGTCCGGGGCGCATCGGGGCGACTCGGGTCAGGCTGACTACGGGGCCCTTGTGCGCCTGCGCGGCGCGCTCTACAGCGACTGGGCCGACACGTCGCGGCAGAGCCAGCTTCGCGCCGCCCTTGACCTCATCGATATGGAGGCCGCCTCGTCCGCCATCAGGCTCCGCGAGGTGGGTGAGACCTTCTTCGAGGAAGTAAGGCAATTAGCGCTGCGTTCGGCCGGCGATGGTGGCGAGCGCACATTGCGCATAACAGAGGAGATACGGTCCGGGCCGGAGTGGGACCGGGTGATTTGGCCCGCTCATGAACGATTCGCTGCTGCACTCGAGGATTTTGCTGAGTGCCTCGTACGTCTAGTGAACATCCTACGCGGCAACGCCGAGAGCACGGGTGATGCCGATAGCACGGGCGACGCCGATAACACGAGCGATTCCGAGAGCAGCGGCGGCACGGACGTCTATGCCGAAACCGTCGAACTTGCGGCCTACGCCAACC
>DAOTAC010000220.1:0-4433 GCA_035382325.1 Bacillota bacterium
GTAACTATCGTTTCCGAGCCTAAGCAGGTCGCCGGCCCGGTAGTCAGTCAGCTTCTGCGGTCTGGGTACCCATGGCGCGGCGTCAGCGGTTTCCCGCTCAGCTGCAATATGTGGATATCCGGGGCGCTTCGGCCTTTGTACCCGGGCCAATCCATGGATATGGGTAACGTGTAGAGCTAAAGGGCCTTTTCCGCGAGTACGCCCCCTTCCATCGTCACTACGTGTGGCAATGTGTGCCCGCGCTTCGACTTCGCGGCACTTACAGGGAATACTCAGATCCAGGAGATCGCCCCGCTGTTCCTCGGCTGGCCGCGCTGCCTGTCAGCCTGAGCCACATCGGTCCGACGATGGCGGATCGACAAGCATTGCGCCGATCGCCGGCTCGCTGACTGCTAGGTGGAAGCTCGATGCTGGTATTGCAGGCGTCTCTCGTGGCGGCCCCGATCTCTCGTGGCTGCTACCATCTCTCGCAGCGACCACTGCCGCTCGCCACCGCTACACCTTCCACACCCGAGCGCTCATGGGCGCGAGTTCCGAACGGTCGCCGGCTCCTACGGTCCACACTGTCCTCATGGGCCGGTCGGCCCAGCGCGCGAGCACACCTGTCTGCCGCATTCTTGCGGCTACAAGATCCCAATCGATGGTGGCTGGCAGGTCACTGTTGTTCAGAGCAATGACCATGCATGAGCGGGCACTGCCCCGGCTATTCCATCTGGCGTACACTAGCGGGCTTTCCGCGGTATCGGCCATAAGGACGGTGAACTCGCCGCGTCGGAGGGCGCTATGTCGCCGTCGGAGGCGGGCTAGGCCCATATAGTGGCCTAAGAGCTGTTCGTTCCACTCCTGCCTGTTCCATGGCATGCATCGCCTGCAGTCGGGATCGTCATCGCCTTCCATCCCGATCTCGTCTCCATAATAGATGTAGGGAGTGCCGGGGTAGGTGAACTGGAATGTAGAGGCCAAGAGCAGGCGCCTCACGTCACCACCGCATAGGGTCAGAAACCTTGGGCGGTCGTGCGAGCCCAGCAGGTTCCAAATGGCGTACTGCACCTGCCTCCTGTACCTCACGTGCAGAGTCGTCAGGTCGTCTGCGAAGCTATCGGTTCCGATGGTGCGGTCTGCGAAGTAGTGGAGGCATAGCTCCCGCCAGGGGTAGTTCATGACTGAGTCCATCTGGTCGCCTCGCAGGAACGGTGTCGCATCATGCAGTATCTCGCCCACGATCAAGGCCTCGGGCTTGATTGCGCGGATTCGTGCGCGGAACTCACGCCATAGCCCGGGGTCGACGTCGTCGGCAACGTCGAGGCGCCAACCGTCTATGTCGAGCGAGCGCGTCCAGTATTCCGCCGAGCTGATCAGGTAGTTGCGCACCTCGGGGTTATCTGTGCGCAACTTGGGCATGTCGGGCACATCCATGGCGAATGTCTCATAATTCGGCGTGGGGTGCACTCGCACCGGCAGATCATGGATGTTGAACCACTTGTAGTAGGGCGATTCGGCGCCGCGGGCCACTACGTCCTGAAATGGGCCAAAGTTGAAGCCACAGTGGTTGAACACCGCATCGAGCATCACGCGGATGCCCCGGGCATGGCTTTCGTCCACCAGGCGACGGGCAGTAGCCTCGTCGCCGAAATGCGGGTCTAGCTTGTAGTAGTCTGTAGTGTCGTACTTGTGGTTGGACGGCGCCAGGAACACAGGAGTCAGGTAGATACACGACACGCCCAGGCTGGCCAGGTAATCGAGTCGGCCGATGATGCCGGCCAGGTCGCCGCCGGAGAATGAGCAAGATGTGGGGCGAGCGCCCCATGGGTCGACTCGCGCCGGGTCGCTCGCCTCATCGCCATTGGCAAATCTATCAACGAAGATCTGGTACACAACGGCATCGGCAGCCCAGGCAGGCGGGTCGTCGGCGCCGTAGTGACGCCAGATGTATGGATAATGAAAACACCATGCCCATGGGTTGCATACCTCAGGCGTCACAGGCTCGGCCGACAGGCCGCCCTCTCCGTAGTACATTGTGGACTGGCCATCGCTCAGGACGAAGTGATACATGAACCGCCCGTACCGGAGCCTCATCCGCCCCGACCAGTAGTCGAACATGGAGTCGCTTCCGACTCGGCGCAGGCCGGTCTCTTTGGGCTGCAGGCCGATGCCGTACCTGTCGACGTAGACGACGCTAACCGATTTCAGGTCGGCTCTGGCCGCCCGAAAGACGACTTCGATCTCGTCTTCTCCTACCGGATAGGCCATGGGGTCGTATGGCAGATGCAGCAGCGCGTGTTTGAGCAATGTTTGTTCGACTCCTTTGCCGCTCCTTGACTGCTCCGCCGGCAAACTCTGGGCTGAGTCAGTCTATTACACAGTTCTCCCTGGTTCGAGCAACTCCTCCATATCGCGGGCCAGAGAGCCGGGACGTCCGGCATGTGCTTTTGGTCGATAGGCAAACCCATGCCGGGGTGCATATGGTGCACTAGACTCATTCCAGGGAGAGTGATCGGCTATGCCAGATGAGGAGAAGGAAGAGGTGCAGACACGTCAAGTTCCGTCGTGCCCCGGCGGGTTCTTGTATGAGATCAAGGCAGGCGACACGTTTTACGCTCTGGCTCGGCGTTACGGGACCACAGTCGAGGCGATCATGGCAGCTAATCCCGGCGTGGATCCGAGAAGGCTTCAGATCGGCCAGCTGGTGTGCATACCGGTGGCCGCGCCTCCGGTGCCGCCAGTGCCTCCTCCTGCGGTGTGCCCAGGGGGTACACCATACGTCATACAGGCGGGCGATACGTTCTACAGAATCGCGCTCCGGTACGGAACGACCGTCGACGCGTTGATCAGGGCCAACCCGGGCGTTGATCCTCGCAACCTCCAGATAGGCCAGGTAATCTGTGTGCCGGTGCCGATTCCGATTCCGCCGCCGGCTGTATGCCCTGGCGGTGTGTTCTACACGATTCGCGCCGGCGACACCCTTTACACCATTGCGCTGCGCTTTGGCACTACAGTGAACGCCATCATCGCAGCCAATCCGGGTATCGATCCATATCGCCTACGTGTAGGGCAGACGATCTGCGTTCCGCTGGCCCCAGTTGTGCCCAGAACTTGCGTGATGGCGCTGTCGCCGTCGGTCACCGGCCCGGCGCCCACGGCGGGCGGGGCAGTGTGGATGCGGACGGATGTGACTGGGCAGACTCAGATACTGGTCGAAGCGACCAATGTGCCCCCGCCGGCGCAACTCGGCGCCAATTGGTACACGGCCCTGTTCTCCTGGGAACGAACCTCGTTCGAAGTGCCGCTAGTGGAAGCGCCAGGCACAGGCGTGTGGGCGGCCACTACAGTCCAATCGCTTCCCGCTCAGTTCTTTGCTGTCGGCAGTGTGAACGTGTTCCCCGGTCCCGTTCTTGGAGGGCTAGTAGCCAACTGCAGGTAGCCGGCAAGTGGTTGTCATGCAGCAGACGCGCAGTTCACCGGATTCCTCAGGTAGCCCACAGAGAGCCCGATGAAGGGAGCCGCTTCGCCGGCTCCCTTTGCCCTGCCTCATCCTATGAGTATGCGCTCTTCCGCAAGGTGCACTGTGGACGGCTTCCGCTTGCGCTGGGCAAGGGCGATTACGACCGTCAGCGGCCCGACGCGGCCCATGAACATCGTGGCCATTATGAGGGCTCGGCCGATGTCCGATAGGTTCGGGGTGATGCCCATGGTGAGTCCCACAGTGCCGAACGCGGACGCGGTCTCAAACAGCACTTCCAAAAAACGCGCGTTTTCGGTAACGGACAAGATCAGCGTGACCCCGGTCACCAACCCCATGGCCAGAGTGGCAATGGTCATGGCTTTCAGGATCTCATCGTGAGGCAGGCGCCTTTCGTGCATCTCCACATCGTCCCGTCCTCTGGCAGTGCTGATCACTGAGGCGATGAGCACCCCAAAGGTCGTCGTCTTTATGCCGCCCCCCGTGGAACTGGGAGATGCGCCGATGAACATCAGGATAATCATGACGAAAAGCGTTCCGTCTCTGAGATTGCCGATATCTAGAGTGTTGAAACCCGCCGTGCGCGGGGTGATCGACTGGAAGATCGCCCCGAGCAGCTTGCCCGCCCATGTCAGGGACTTCAGCGAATGTGGATTGGAAAGCTCCAGCCCGAGCACAGCTAGGGTTCCGCCGAGCAGCAGGATCCCTGTGACTTGAAGCACCAATCTCGTGTGGAGAGAAAGCCGGTTTCCTCGGTGATGCCCAATCAGCTCGACGATCACCGGGAATCCCAGCCCGCCGGTGATTATCAGCGAGCCTATGGTGAGCACGATCACAGGATCGGATTGCCAGCCGGTAAGGCTGGTGAAAGGCCCGGTCACCGTGCCGAACAGGTCGAACCCGGCGTTGCAGAAGGCTGAGACTGAATGGAATATCCCGTAATACATGGACCTGGCAAGCGGGAATTGGGCCG
>DAOTAC010000221.1:0-4388 GCA_035382325.1 Bacillota bacterium
CTGGCATCTCCTAAGGCCTTGAACGCGACTGAAGCCGCCAATGCCCAGGCGACGCCCCCGATCGCCCCTTCAATGGTCTTGCTGGGAGACAGCCCTGGCGCGAGTTTTCGGCGTCCGAATGCCCTGCCGGTGAAAAACGCGCCCATGTCGTTCATCCACACCAGAACCACGAAAAGAAGGGCAAGGCCCAGCCCGGCACGGCCCAGAGAAGACCGGATGAGGCAGAACCGGCCGAGAGCCCACCCGCAGTAGAGAGAACCGAAAACCTCTAGGGCTGGTCCTCCTACAGAGTTGACCGGTCTGCCTTTCGCAACCTCCAGAAAGAGTGAGCCCAGAAGGACGAAGGTGAGCCCGAGACCGGTGAACCTTCCGCTCCAGAATACCGCATCGGCTACGAACATTGTCGAAGCGACCACAACCAACGAAGCGCTGGGCGACCACGTCTTAGTTCGGCACATCAGGGCGTATTCATAGGCTGCGACACCCGCAACGAGCAGCGTTATCACTGCAAAAGGGATACCACCCGCCCACACCACCCAAACGCCGATGGGCGCGCCTACAAGGCCTACTATCACCCTGGCTCTCAATTGCTGTCGCCTCCATCGCCCGCTGGACCCAATGCGCCGAAGCGTCTGTGTCGCGACTGAAACTCCAGTATGGCCCGGTTCAGGTGCCGAGGAGTGAAATCAGGCCACAGCACGGGCGTGACATACAGCTCGGAGTAAGCAGACTGCCACAGAAGGAAGTTGCTTATCCGCTGCTCACCGCCTGTGCGTATCAGGAGATCCGGATCGGGCTGGCCGGCTGTGGAAAGCCTCGATTTGACCATCTCCTCGGTGATGTCGCCGGGCTCGATGCGCCCTGCGCGGACATCATCAGCCAGCGCCTGCATGGCGTGGACGATGTCCCACCTGCCTCCGTAGTTCAGAGCGATGTTGACTACCATCCTCCGGCCTGACCTCGTCATCTCCTCCGACCGCGCGACCACTGACTGAATGAATCCGGGGAGTCCGCTCCTGTCGCCGATGACATTGACCAGGATGCCGTGACTCGCTAAGATATCGAGTTCTCGCATGAAGAACTCCTCAAGAAGCCGGAATATCCCCTGAACTTCCGTGGGCGGACGTTTCCAGTTCTCAGTTGAGAAGGCGAAGAGCGTCAGGTGACTCACGCCCATGTCCGGGGCTGCCAAGACTATGGTTCGCGCAGTCTCCACGCCGACGCGATGCCCGTACAGGCGGGGTTTCCCCCTCTTCTGCGCCCATCTGCCGTTTCCGTCCATGGTGATCGCTATGTGCATAGGCACGTTCGAGACTGCCTCCCTCCAGGCGCTGCGCTGGTCAAACATGCCACAAACCCCCTCAATCGAGGGGGTGTGACGAAACGGGCACAACAGAGGCCTACACCTGCATTATCTCGACCTCTTTCTCGGCCAGCATCTTGTCGATCTCGGATATGTACTTATCAGTCACTTTCTGTATCTCATCCTGCGCGCGCTTGAGGTCATCTTCCGTTATGGAACCCTCTTTCTCCATCGAACGGAACTGCTCTATGGCGTCTCGACGAACTCCCCGCACTGCCACGCGCTTCTCCTCAGCGATCCGCCTGACCACTTTGACAAGCTCGCGACGGCGTTCTTCGGTCAGATGAGGAACGACCATACGAATGACGTTGCCATCATTGGTCGGAACCAGCCCGATATCGGACTTGAGTATTGCCTTTTCGATCTTCCCAAGGACGGATTTGTCCCACGCCGTCACCACTAGGAGGCGCGGTTCAGGCGCCGATACATTCGCTATCTGATTGAGCGGTGTCGGAGTATCGTAGTAGTCAACGACGATTCGGTCGAGCAGAGCCGGGTTGGCTCTTCCGGTCCTCACTCCCGCGAAATCGCGGACTGTGGATTCGATCACGTCTTTCATCCTAGTCTCAGCCATGGACATTTCGTCCTTGTACAAACCTAATCCCTCCCGATGTAGGTTCCCACAGGCTCGCCCGCAAGCGCCTTCCTGATGTTGCCGTCGCGCAACAGATTGAAGACGACTATTGGGATGTTGTTATCCATACATAACGACGCAGCAGTGGAGTCCATCACCGCGAGCCCGCGGTTGATAACGTCTATGAACGATAGCTTATCGAAGAACGTCGCATTCGGGTTCGTCAAAGGATCGCAGTCGTACACTCCATCGACGCGCTTCGCCATGAGAATGGCGTCTGCCTCTACCTCGGCCGCCCTGAGTGCGGCAGCGGTATCTGTCGAGAAGAACGGGTTCCCCGTGCCGGCGCCGAATATGACGACGCGTCCCTTCTCCAGATGCCTCACAGCCCGGCGACGGATGTAGGGTTCGGCGATCTCACGCATCTCGATGGCGGTCAGGACCCTCGTAGGAATACCTATGTCTTCAAGCGCATCCTGGAGTACCACTGAGTTTATCACGGTAGCGAGCATGCCGACATAGTCGGCGGTGCTCCTATCCATACCCCTCCGGCTGGCCTCGGCCCCGCGCCATATGTTCCCTCCGCCCACCACTATGGCCATCTCCGTGCCCAACTGGTGTGCATCTGCGACCTGCTGAGCTATCCACTTTACTGAGTCGAACTCGACTCCGAACCCTTGACCGCCGGCGAACGCCTCGCCTGAAAGCTTGAGCACTACTCGTTTGTACCTGGGCATTTCCACGCAGGTCACCCCTTATGCCGATTCGATACCTGCTGACTTTCTCCTTCACGAGGCGGAAACTCCGCGTCAGGGCAGCCTAAACTGGGCAACCGATACCGGCGCACTAGCAAAAGAGAGAACACCGTGGTGTTCTCTCTTCTGCCCATTCTATCAGAGGCTTTCTCCGCGTTCGAAACGGACAAACCGCCTCACACTGATGTTCTCCCCGATGATGCCGATGTTCTCGGCTATCAGATCGGCCACGCTCTTCTCCGGGTCCCTGATAAAGGGCTGATCCAGAAGGCATACCTCCTGGTAGAACTTGGCCATCCTGCCTTCTACGATCTTGTCGGCGAACTTCTCGGGCTTGCCCTCGTTGATTGCCTGGGTGCGGTATATCTCGCGCTCTCGCTGTGCCACATCCTCCGGAATCTGCTCGCGCGACACGTAGAGCGGCCGAGATGCAGCAACTTGCATTGCGAGGTCGTGTACCAGAGCCTGAAACTGCGCATTCTTCGCCACAAAGTCGGTTTCGCAGTTGACCTCGATCAGCACACCGATCCTTCCGCCCATGTGGATGTAGGCGTCGATCAAGCCTTCGCTGGTCTCTCTGCCAGACCGCTTTGCGGCGGCTGCCAGGCCCTTCTCTCGGAGTACAATGACTGCCTTCTCGAAGTCGCCGCCCGTCTCGAGGAGTGCTTTCTTGCAGTCCATCATGCCCGCGCCCGTACGTTCCCTGAGCTCTTTGACCATGGATGCGGTGATTTCCATTTGCAAGCGTCCCTCCGTACTTACTCGATTGCGGCTTCCTGGGAGTCGCCGTACGCCTCCGGTTCGCCGGATTCATCGTTGACTCCATCGTACTGCCCGCCGTCTGCCTCCGCATCTGCCTCCGCGGGAGATGCCTGATCGAGACCTTCTCGCCCTTCAATGACAGCATCGGCCATCTTCGAGGTCAGCAGCCTCACAGCACGAATGGCATCATCGTTGCCCGGTATCACGTAGTCGACCTCGTCAGGGTCACAGTTGGTGTCGACGATGGCAACGATGGGTATGTTCAGCCTACGCGCCTCGGCGACGGCGATCCTTTCCTTTCGGGGATCGATGACAAACATCGCGCTGGGAATATCCCTCATGTCACGTATGCCGGAGAGCCGCTTCTGCAGCTTCTCTCGCTCGGCGACCAGTTTCTGAACTTCCTTCTTCGGAAGCGCTTCGAAGGATCCGTCCTCTTCCATGCGCTCAAGCATTTTCATTCGGTCCACACGCCGGCGTATGGTAGCGAAGTTAGTCAGCATGCCGCCCAGCCAGCGTTCGTTGACCCAGAACATCCCGCAGCGCTGAGCTTCTTCAGCGACAGTGTCATGCGCCTGCTTCTTAGTACCCACAAACAGGATAGATCCGCCATCCTGCACCACTGAGCGAACGAAGTTGTAGGCCTCATCCACTTTTCTGACAGTCTTCTGGAGGTCGATGATGTAGATGCCGTTTCTCGAAGTGAAGATGTACGTCTTCATCTTCGGATTCCAGCGTCTGGTCTGGTGACCGAAATGCACGCCTGCCTCAAGCAGCTGTTTCATTGTAACCACTGCCATGGATATCACCTCCCTCCCGCAGCGGTTTTCCCTCCGACTTCTTCATCTCCGAACCCCACCGGCGCTTATCCGCCGGCACCGCGGCCCGAATCGGAAGCCGTGTGTAGTCGCACAACGGTTAGTATAGCACAGCC
>DAOTAC010000222.1:0-4349 GCA_035382325.1 Bacillota bacterium
CAATGGTGCGCAACGACGCTATATTGACACGCAACGGTTCTCCCTCTAATATAGTAGTTGATGTGTTGACTACTATCCATACCTGAGCGTCTGGTTAAGGCAAACGAGGTGGTCGAGTGTTTCGCGACATTTCGTATTACAAGTCCGACCTGGACGCCTGCATGGCCCGGGTTCGGGCCTTCTTCAACTGTGAGCCCGATGCGCCGGGCGCTCTGATCATAACATTCCCTTCGGTTCTTACACTCCGTGGCCCTGCTCTCAATCAGTACGACTTCGAAACCGACCTCTGTGCCTACCTCGACGACTACTTGGAGTATCAAGCTCAGCTCCTTGAGATAAGGCGCGGCATCGAGGATGACTGGATTCCTTCAGTGGTTCCTTACATGGGCATAGGCGAGTTCAGCGCATTTGTGGCCGGGGAAATCGAGTTCGGGGAGGACACGAGCTGGGTTAAGCCTGTCATCAGGGACAAGCGCGATCTCGACTCGCTCCGCCTCGACCCAAATAACAAGTGGTTTACGAAACTGAACTTCGCTACAAGGTATATGGTACAACACATCGCGCCGTACCGCATCCCGCTTGGACGCGGCTATTACTCCCCGCTCGATCTCGCCTGGGCTCTGCGCGGAGAGGCAATCTACGTGGACTTCTACGAGGACCCCGACTTTGTGCGCAAGCTGCTGGAGTTCTCTCGGGAAGCGACAATCTGGTTCGCGCGGGCACAGGCTGCTGAGATATTCGCACCCCAGTTCGTGCACGAACTATCTGCATGGCATTGTGGCCCCGACCGAATCGCGCTCGGTGAGGACATATCCAGCCTCTGCTCACCGTCGCACTACCGCGAATTCGGCGCCCCCTACACGCAGCAGGTCTTCGACGCTTTCGGAATAGGCGAAATACACTGTCATTCCGCCGGGCCGCATGTCGTGCCGGAGTTTCTCAAGCTGAAGCGCGTACGGCAAATCCAGATCGTCGCCGACCCCAATGCTGCTCGGCCCGTTGACATTCTGGAAGACTTGATGGGCGGACATCCCGAGCTATTCGGGCGATCACCGGATTTGCCCGTGATGTCGGTAGACGCCACCGCCGACGAGATCATGGACCACTACGATCTGTGCCGGCGCGCTCGCATCATATTCTCAGTCGTAACCGACGAAGCATCAGGATCCAATGACGCAGTCCGCATGTTTCGAAACAGGCAATCACTCTAGCATGTGAACGTGGCGCCAAGTGAACCAAGTCACAAAGGGAGGGAGCCGCCATGGCGGACGCAGGTTCCGTTCACCCCGTCCCCATCGTGGCCGGAGCACTGTCAGCGCTTTTCGCCGGAGTAGGTCAACTGTACGCCGGGCAGAGAAGACGAGGCATCGCTTATCTCCTCACGGAAGCGGCGTTCATCTTCGTCCTGTTCACCCTGCTCTGGGGCCCTCTGCGCGGGCTAATTACTCTCATGCCTCAGGGCCGGTTCACCGACTCGCGCCACATCCTCATAGTCGGCATTCTGGCCGGCTTCGTCGTTGTCGCGTACGCATTGTTCCACGTGGCCAACATCGCGGACGCCGTGCGCACCGCCTCTCGGGCGCAGGCCGCGTCGCAGGCTGCTCGACGCCCCGGCGCGATTTCTCTATCCGCGTCGGCCGTCAGGAGGCATGCAGGAGTCCTCGGAGGCACACCGCTGACTCCCTACCTGTACATCGCGCCGTCGCTCATATCCGCTTTTTTCATCATTATCGTTCCTCTCGTTTTCGGGGTCTCTCTAGCCTTCACCAACTACAATCTGTATCACTGCCCCCCAGCGGGCAGGTTTGACTGGATAGGCCTGACCAACTTCGCCAAGCTGCTGAAGCCGGGTTCCACGTGGAGAAGCCAGCTCGACATGGTGATGACCTGGAACGTGACATACGCGGTGCTCGGCACCGTTTTGGCGTTTGCCGCAGGAATGGGCCTGGCACTCGCGTTGCAGACTCATGGGCTCAGGTTCCGAAGGATCTTCCGGATGATACTGATGCTGCCGTGGGCAGTTCCGGCCACGGTGTCGATTATGGTGTTCCTCGGGCTCTTCAACACGAGTTTCGGTCCCATCAATGTGCTTCTGCGGTCATCGGGCATGCGTGCAATTCCGTGGTTTCAGGACCGGTTATGGGCACGCGCCAGCGTCTTGATGACGCATGTGTGGATTTCGACGCCCTTCAATATGTCCATAATCTCGGCTGCGCTGCAGAGCATCCCCGAGGAGGTTTATGAGGCGGCGCGGGTTGACGGAGCGTCGCGCTGGCAGGTGTTTTCCAGGATGACGTTCCCGCTCCTCATGTTAGTGGTGTCCCCAATAGCCCTCCTGACGTTGGCCGGGAATTTCAACAACTTCGGCATCATCTACTTACTTACCGGCGGCGGGCCCGCAGTTGCGGGAAGCAAGGGCGCCGGCGCCACCGACATCCTGATGACGTGGGTCTATAACCTGGGGTTCCAGCAACTCCAGTGGTCTACAGCATCTGCACTTGCAGTTTTGGTGTTCATCTTCGTCGTGATATTCAGCATGATCAACTTCCGGCTCTCAGGAGTCCTGAGCCAGCTGAAGCAGGAAGAGTAGAACGAGAGGCTGAGGCTGAGCGGGAGGCTGAGGCTGGGCGTAAGGGCGAGGACGAGGGTGAGGGTGACGATGAGGATAGGGACGATGGCGAGTGCGAGGGTGAGTGCAATGGCTGCGCCACGCAGACGCCGCGGCAGGCGCGGCAGGGCAGTGGAGATGGTCTTCGTCTACCTGGTGCTGGCGCTCGCGTGCGCCATCGTCCTCTATCCCCTGCTCTGGGTAATAGCCTGTTCGTTTCGAGTGTCATCGGGCCTCATCAGCTCGAGCCTGATACCGGCCAAACCCACGCTGGCCAACTACCGCCGGATTCTCACCGACCCCAACGTCAACTTCCTGCGGTGGTTTTTCAACACTATCAAGGTGTCGGCACTAAGCTCATTAGGCGCACTTGCGGTCACTGCTCCGGCCGCTTACGCCTTTTCGCGCATGCGGTTTGCGGGAAGGCGCCACGTGCTGATCTGTCTTATGATCTCGCAGATGTTCCCGAGTTTCATGGCTATCGTCGCCCTCTACACCTTGCTGGGCTGGGTAGGGCTGATAGACTCGCACCTGGGGTTGATCCTGCTGTATGCAGGAGGAGCGACACCGTTTTCGATCTGGTTGCTCAAAGGGTACTTCGATTCCGTACCCAGGTCCATGGAGGAATCGGCGATGATCGACGGGGCCACTAAGTTCCAGGCGTTTACCAAGGTGCTGCTGCCGCTGGCCCGTCCGATCCTCTACGTAGTCGGCCTGATCAACTTCATAGGGCCATACGCAGAGTATATCCTGGCCCAGTCGGTGATAACGTCGGGCAGCAGATGGACGGTGGCGATGGGCATGAGAAGCCTAACCATGTCGTCGCAGTTCGCCACCGACTGGCCTGTGTTCTCGGCGACGTCGGTGTTGACGGCCATACCGATAGTGATCGTATTTCTGTCGGCCGAAAAGTACATCGTGTCCGGCTTGACCCAGGGAGCTGTCAAGTGAGTTCTTCAGGTGAGTTCCTCAGGCCCTGAAAAATGAGTGGGATTCCAGGCGTAAGACAATTACAAAGGAGGAACGGTATTGTGAAAGCCATGAATGGACGTCTGGCGCGAACCGTGGCCGCGGCAGTTGCGGCTATTATGCTCCTTTTGGCCGGCGGAGCAATCTCGCTCGCTGCAGACCCTATCGTAGTGTGGTGCGAACCGCAGAAGCAGGCGACGATTCAGGCAGTCGCCGCTGAGTGGACCAAGCAGTCTGGCATACCAGTGCAAGTGGAAGCCGTGTCGGTTCTGGAGACTGCGAACAAGATCCAGCTTGCCGGCCCTGTGGGCAAGGGCCCGGACGTGTTCTGCTGCCTCTCTGGTCAGCTGGGCATGTTGGTGACGACGGGCATCGCCGCTCCCATCGATTCGGCGCTTCTTGACCTGTCGCAGTTCATGAAGGTCGGGTTGGATGGGGCCACACAAAACGGCAAGCTGTATGGAGTGCCCTATGACATCTCATCAGTGGGCCTCATATACAACAAGAAGATGTGGCCGCAACCCCCAGCGACCATGGACGAGCTGATCGCAAAGTCCCGCGATCTCAAGGCCAAAGGCAAGTTCGGACTGCTCTGGCCGCTAGAGAACTTCTACTTCACCTACGCTATCATGGCCGGCTACGGCGGTTACGTGTTTGCCCCCACGGCCAATGGTTGGAACACAAGCGACATAGGGCTTGCCAACGAAGGGTCAGTGAAAGCCATCAAGCTGGTGAAGACCCTGCGCGACTCAGGGCTGATCCCAGTGGGCAC
>DAOTAC010000223.1:0-4325 GCA_035382325.1 Bacillota bacterium
TCTACTGGATCGGGCCGGCACATCAGGAGATCCCGACCGCCTCGCAGCTTGTAGCCTCCGCAGGCGAGATTGGCGGGGGAACCTTTCTTCCTTGTGCTCACAGTGGACATATTCCGCCCGCAGTCGGCGCACCTGGCTATTCCGGAAAAGAGGTTGAAGAAAGTGCCTTTCTTCTTGCATGTCCGGCATTGGGTGCGCCTCCGCGCCATGTCGAAGGTGTCTTGATCAATGAGCGGCTCATGGGTGTTCATGACTACGATCCAGTCTCTCCTGGGATTGCGTATGGTCGTGCGGCTCTTGAATGACACCTTAGTCGTCTTGCCCTGTGCTATGTGGCCGAGATAGACGATATTCCCGAGCAACTTCGTCACGGCGCCGGAGGTCCATTCGCTTCGGTCGGAGCGGCGTTCGGCGCCCAGATGCGGATGACGGGAACGGCGATACACGGAGCGAGACGGAACGCCTTTGCCGTTCAGATGGTGGGCGATCTCAACAGGCCTGCTGCCTTTGGCGGCCATCTGGAAGATCTCCTGCACGATGGGGGCGGTCTTCTCGTCGGGTATCAGATGGTTCTTGTTAGTGGGGTCTTTCCTGTAGCCGTAGGGGGCGAAGTTGCCTATGTAGCTGCCGTCCTGCATCTTCGTGGCAAAAGCGCTGCGGATCTTCCTGGAGATGTCCCTTGCGTACATCTCATTGACAACGTTCTTAAACGGGGCGATGTCGGTATAGGGGCTGTCGGAATCATAGCCGTCGTTGATGGCGATATAGCGCACGCCTTTCGATGGGAAGTAGATCTCGGTATACTGCCCTGTGGCGATGTAATCCCTGCCCAAGCGCGATAGATCCTTCGTGATAATGAGGTTCACTTTTCTGCTCTCGATGTCCTGTATCATCCTCCTAAAGTCCGGGCGTTCGAAGTTAGTGCCGCTCCAGCCGTCGTCGACATACTCATCGTAGATAGCGAACCCGTTTTCCTGCGCATAATTCCTGAGCATTTTCCGCTGTGTGCTGATGCTCGCGCTTTCAGAGGCGCCTTCGTCATCCTTCGACAACCTCATGTAAAGCGCAGCTCGATAGGTTGATGATGGTCTCATGTGTCCTCCTTTGAGGGGCGCTGCGGGCCCTTGGCTTTTGCCGATTCCTTGGCGGTTTTTTCGCACGGTGACACGATTTCCACGGTGTAGATGGCCTTTCGTCCGCCTAATCCCGGAGGACGGCTCCTCTGACCTGTGGGCTTCATCGTCCTCATATCGGCACCTCCCGAAGAAACCTATGAAGGGAGGCGCGTCGTTTTGCCTGTCCAGGCCGGGATCTAGCTTGGGGAATATTATCGCATGAGATCGCTTAGTATGCGTTGATATTATTCCGATGCTATGGCATACTGCTGTTGCGAAGAAGAATCACTCCCAAGTAACACGCGAGGCATTGTGAGGTGACGCGTTTGGAGTACATCAGCGTGAAACAGGCGGCAGAGAAGTGGGGGCTGTCCGATCGCCGTGTTCGCGTGCTGTGCGAACATGGGAAGATCGCGGGCGCCAGGAAAGAGGGGCGTTCGTACCTGATACCGTCAGACGCGCTCAAGCCGGCAGATGGCCGAAGGCTGCGGGGAAGACTGGTACCGAAGGAGTTCGCCTCGTTGCTTGCACGCGTCGACTCCGCAAAGGAGGAGCTGGACAGGCGCCGCCCTCTGACCGTCGGCGAGGTGAAACGGCTGCAAGACGAGTTCCTGATCGAGTTCACATACAGCTCCAACGCTATTGAAGGAAACACCCTCACACTGAAAGAGACGGCGATGGTGTTGGAAGGAATCACGATCGACCGCAAGCCGTTGAAGGACCACCTAGAGGCTGTGGGGCATCGCGACGCCTTCCGGTACGTGCAGCAACTCGTCGCAGCCAAGGCGCCGTTTTCGGAGAGAATCATCAGAGAGATCCATTCCCTCGTGCTTCTTGATAAGCCCGAGGATAGGGGGGTGTATCGACGCATCCCCGTGCGCATTATGGGCGCTCACCACGAGCCGCCGCAGCCATATCTCGTGCCGGTGCAGATGGAGAGGCTCGTCGCGGAGTCTGCACACGACAAGCGGCACCCCGTTCATGGCGCGGCTCTGTTCCATCTTGAATTCGAGGGCATTCACCCCTTTGTAGACGGCAATGGACGGACCGGCAGGCTGATTCTGAATCTCACTCTGATGCAGCACGGTTATCCGCCCATCAATGTGAAATTCGCCGACCGGAGACGTTACTATGATTGCCTGGATACCTATTTCAGGGATCATGATGAGGAACCCATGGTCACAATGGTTGCGGAGTACGTCGAGGAACGGCTGAAACAGTATCTTGCCGCACTTGGATGAACTGTCGCTTCTGCACACGGTCTGCTGTCGATCCACATGGTAAGCGACTGCTTGCCGTGGGCGCCGCACTTCTTGAAGCACCAGTCCATGTTGAAGCTGACCCTGGCCAAGTAGCCCAAGTCTTCAAGCAGCGTGAATAGGGGAAAGAAGATCGCCATGGGGGGCAGCATCACCGATACTACCCAGGCCATGGTGCGGTATGCGCCCAGAACGACTGCACCGTATAGCCAGTCGGGGGCGTGTGCCGCCCGGAATGCAGCCGACAGCCACGCCTCCATATGGAAGAGTACCTTGGCCAGAAGGGCCGACGGGTAGTTCGCCCCCACCAATGTTATCCAGAACACCCCTCCGAGCAGCGCCAACATCACGGGGAACCCCAGCCAGCGCGATGTGAGGACATCGTCGATTCCGGATTCCGTGGCGACTCTCGATGCCGGCGCCGATGATGGTATTCGGCTTACGGCTCTGTCTGATATGGACTTGGCGCGGCAGTAGATCGATTCCACGATCCTTTCGCGAATCGCGGGATCAGTATCCAGCATACGCAGCGCCACGTACCTTCGGCTGACGGCGGAGGGCAGTGTGGGCAGCTTGGACTGGAGTTCGCGCGAAGCGTCTTCGATGTCCGGGGGATAGGCGACAGGCAGCGGTTTCGGCTGCAGGCGTCCGTCGATTAGATCTGCGACAGTGCGCTTTAGCTGATCGAGGCCGCGGCCACTCGATGCGGCAGTGAGTGTCACCGGCACTCCCAATTCGCGCTCGAGCGCTTCGCTATCGACTTGTATGCCGAGGCGATTGGCCTCATCTATCAGGTTCACGCACACGATTACCCTGGGAGTTAGCTCGATTATCTGAAGGACCAGACTCAGATTGCGCTCGAGGCATCCGGCTTCGACTACCACGACGACGGCGTCGGGGCCTTGCTCGCAGAGGAAGTCGCGAGCTATGGATTCATCTTCGGAACAGGCGAGAAGCGAATACGCGCCGGGCAGATCCACGACTACCGCGCGCCTGCCGCCGAGGTCGACCCTGCCGAACGCTAAATCCACGGTCTTTCCCGGCCAGTTGCCGGTGTGTTGCCGAAGGCCCGTCAAAGCGTTGAACACGGTGCTCTTGCCGGTATTTGGGTTTCCAGCCAGCGCAATCACGTGTTCATCGGGGCAATGGTGTGTCGAAAGGTACGCGGCGCGTCCGTCGGCGCGTTTGGCGGGTCGGCTCAGCATGTCTTGGCCCCCGTTTCCGTTTCTGCGTCCATCTGCAGGCCGTCGACGGGCGTGACAGTCACCAAAGAGGAGTCCTGTGCTCGGAGTGCGAGCATGGCGCCTCTGATCCTGAATGCTGTGGGATCGCCCATCGGGGCGCGCCGCACTGCCGACACCTCTGTCCCGGGGAGAAAGCCCAGATCCAACAGGCGGTTTCGCACCATGCCGGTTGCGTTCACGGAGCGTATAACGCCCGTCTGGCCGAGGGGCAGGTCCGTCAGGGGTCTGGCCTTGGGTTCGCGGTCGGAATCGCTTTCCATGCAGGCCTCCTGATACGCGTCGGATCGCGCCATTCTGGTCTCATGAAGCGGCGCCCTGACAGCATATGTGCCCGAGGTGGCTATTGTGCCGCGGGCAGAAGAAGGGACGGCTGATGCCGTCCCCTCGATCTGCCGCCTGACCGATCGCTAGAACTTGACGCACAGCGACAGCCTGTGGCTGTCAGGCAGGATGCTGTGAGTCTGGTAGGCATAGTCGATGCTGAACGATGGCAGTAGGAAGCCGGCGCCGGCCGAGAACGATAGCTTATCGTCGCGATAGCCGCCGCCTGCGCGCACGGCGAACTTGCCCAGCCGGAATTCGCCTCCGACTCGCGCGTCAATGCCGTCCTTCCAGATCACATCTGCAGCTATTAGCAGGTTGTCCATGGGGCGCACTGCGACTCCGGCTCCAAAGGAGCGGTCGAAGGCATCAGTGTGCCCGCTGTC
>DAOTAC010000224.1:0-4310 GCA_035382325.1 Bacillota bacterium
TGTTCTATCAGTTCGATGGCGGGCGTGCCTATCTTCATCATGATGTTGGCCGGTTGCGCGACTCCCGACCCTGTCACAGTTACTACTCTCTCTATCAACGGAAGCCCGCGGTCGAACCTGTCGGCCACGGCAACGGCCGTTCCGACATTGTTGACCACGACCCCCACGCTGAATGGCAGGCATCCGGGAGCGACTTCCCTGCCCAGCACCGATTTGATGAGGTGCTTTTCAGAACCCTGCGGGTAATGAGTCCTAACAGCGGCCACCTCGACGGCCCCGCCTGCCGACGCCTCGGCAACTGCCCTGCTAAGCGCATCGACGGCGTCAGGTTTGTTATCCTCAATTCCTATCACGGCTCGATCCACACCAATTGCCTTCATGAGGATCTGAGTGCCACGTACTACGTCGCCCGGGCGCTCCACCATCAGTCTGTGGTCGGCCGTGAGGTACGGCTCGCACTCAGCCCCATTGATCAGCAGAGTGTCGACTTTCACATTTGGGGGCAGAGTCAGCTTAATGTGGGTAGGAAACTGCGCGCCTCCCATTCCCACTATTCCCGCTTCGCGAATTATGTCGACTATCTCCGCCTGCGAAAGCCTGTCGACATTCTCCACAGGCACGCATGATTCGTCCAGCGTGTCCTGGCCGTCAGGTTCGATCGTGATCGCCTGATCCAACGTGCCCAGGCCGGTGCGCACGACGCCGACAGCCGTCACCTTGCCCGATACCGGCGAATGCGATGGCACACCGAACCTCCCGGCAGGATCTCCGATCTTCTGGCCCTTCCGCACAGAGTCGCCCTTTGCGACCACCGACGACAGAGCACAGCTAGTGCCCATGTTGAGCAGCACGACTACCTTCGACGGCTGCTGTGCCGCCACTATCGGCAACCTGCTAGTGCTTGACTTGTTCTCCGGAGGATGGATACCTCCTCGGAACGACCCTCTGGGCATGCACCTCACTCCTTTGTACACAACCCCTAAGCTGTAACCCCGGACGCACTCTCCAAGCCACTTGGCAGTACAGCATCGAACCCTCCAGCCAGCCTGCCTACCGCCCGACTGAGAGTTCGACGCGAGCCAATCAAAGCCGGTAATATTGTATAACACGCAGTACACTTGTGCAACAATTCTACAGCTTAACAGCTAATTGAACCTGCCTGGCAATTCGACCCTCAAAAAGGGCAGAAAGCCTGCTCTCCCGGCGTGCGAGAGAGATGCCCTCTGCCCTGCTTTCTCCGTCAAGCGTCGGCCTCGCCGCCTTACCGCCTTGGCGTGTAGTGAGTGTGCAGTAATTCGTGTGATCGCTTGGATAGGGGTCGACCCAGGAACTCCTCGTAAAGCGCCGCTACCCCTGGATTTCTGTGCGATGAGCGCAGTTCCATGCCTCGATCCACGTCATACAGCGCTCTGGCACGCTCGGCTCGGGTGTTCATCACAGTGCCGATGGGTTGCCCGCCGCCGCCCACACACCCGCCCGGGCAGCACATTATCTCCACGAACTGCCAGGGCGCCTGCCCGGCCCGCATACGGTCTAGCACCTTCCGGGCATTAGCTAGTCCGTGAGCGACTGCAACATTCACACTGTTGCCGTTCAGGGTTACCGAGATCTCTTTGACTCCCTCAAGCCCCCTGACGTCATGGAATTCGAGGCTCTCGGCGGGCAACTCCCTGCCTGTAACGACCTCGTACACCGTGCGCAAAGCCGCCTCCATAACACCACCCGTGGCGCCGAATATCGCCCCGGCGCCGGTGGATATGCCGAGAGGCGCGTCGAAATCCTCTTCGGGCAAGCTGTCGAAGTCGATGCCCGCCTCACGCAGCATCCGCCCCAGCTCGCGAGTGGTGAGCGCCACATCGACGTCAGGGTTTCCGCTGGCAGTCATCTCCGGGCGCTGGGCCTCGAACTTCTTCGCCGTGCAGGGCATGATGGACACTACGAACATATCCGCAGGGCATATGCCAGCTTTCTCGGCGTAGTATGTCTTGGCCAGGGCCCCAAACATCTGTTGAGGAGACTTGCACGTGGACACATGCGGCAGAAGCTCGGGATAGAAATGCTCGATGAACTTGATCCATCCGGGGCTGCATGAAGTGAGCAGGGGCAGTGTACCGCCGCTCGTCAGCCGCTGCAGGAGCTCGTGCCCTTCCTCCATGATGGTGAGATCAGCTGTAAAGTCGGTATCAAACACGCGGTCAAAACCGAGCCTCCTTAGCGCGGCAACCATCTTCCCTGTCACTATTGAGCCGGCCGGCAGATCTAGTTCCTCGCCCAAGGAAGCACGGATGGCCGGAGCGGTCTGGACCACTACATGCTTGGAAGGGTCAGCGAGTGCCGCCCATACGCGCGCCGTGTCGTCTCTCTCCGTTATGGCGCCGGTCGGGCATGCCAGAGTGCACTGGCCGCACATTACGCACACCACGTCCATGAGGCCAGATTCGTAGGCGGGCATCACCACTGAGTCAAACCCACGGTTCACCGTGGAAAGCGCCGCAACTCCCTGAATCTTCTCACAAGCCTCCACGCACCGTCGGCAGTTGATGCACTTCTCAGGGTCACGCACTATGGACGGAGACGACTCATCTTTGGCTAGACCTCGCTCGACCCGCTCGAACCTTATCTCCCTGATTCCAAGGTCAGACGCGAGCTGCTGCAGTTCGCACCGGAGGTTCCTGGCACAAGACAGGCAGTCGTCGGGATGGTGGGCCAAAAGCAGTTCCACCGCCATCCTACGAGCCTCCCTCACGGCTGGGGAGCTGGTACGCACCATTATGCCCTGTGACACCGGATACGAGCAGGCAGGCTGCATTATGCGCGAACCTACGATCTCGACTACACATACGCGGCAGGCCGACGGAGCGCCAAGGTCCTCATGCCAGCATAGTGTAGGGATCTTTATGCCGACACTGCGGGCCGCCTCGAGAATGGTCGTTCCCGGCGCGGTATGCACCGTCCGCCCATCGATCGTCAATGTAATATCACTCATCCTCTGTCGGCCTCCTTTCAGCTGGCACTGGCGCTCGTGGCGCCGGATAGCGAGCATTTGCCCGCGGGGCAGGATCCGTGAAGATGCGCCTGGATCTCGCCGTGGAAATGCTCCATAATCGTGCCCAGCGGCACTATTACCGATTGGCCCAGAGCGCACAGCGACGAACCTTGCATCACTCGAGCCAATTCCATGGCGAGGTCCAGATCCGCCTGAGAGGCGCGGAACTCGCGCAGCTTGTTGAAGATCTGTACAAGCCTGGCTGTGCCCTCCCTGCAGGGAGTACACTGCCCACACGATTCATGCGCGAAGAAATGCAGCAGGGAACAGGCCACATCCACTATGCAGTGACTGTCGTCGATTATGAGGAGCGCCCCGGATCCCAGGGCGGACCCAGCCGACTGCATGCTCTCGTAATCCATAGGTACATCCAGATGGGCATCGGCTACGCATCCGCCCGCTGTGCCGCCGGTCTGGGCCAACTTGAACGACCGACCGCCCGGAATGCCGCCGCCGACTCCGTAGATCACCTCACGCAGCGTGATGCCCATTGGCACTTCAATGAGTCCCTTGTTATTGACATTGCCAGTGAGAGTGAACACCTTGGTGCCCGGCGATGTAGACGTGCCAAAGCTCCGATACCATTCGGCGCCGTGTAGGATGATCGGCGGGATGTTGGCGATAGTCTCCACATTATTGACCACGGTAGGCTTGCCCCACAGCCCTGAAGTGCCTGGGTACGGCGGCTTCTGACGTGGTTCGCCGCGCTTGCCCTCCATGGACTCGATGAGCGCGGTTTCTTCGCCACATACGTAGGCGCCGGCGCCCTTCTTGACTTCGATGTCGAAGTCGAATCCCGAACCAAACAGATTCCTTCCTAAGAGGCCTAGCCAGCGCGCCTGGTTTATTGCGCGCTCAACCCGGTCGATCGAAACGTAGTACTCGCCGCGTATGTAGATGTACCCACGAGTGGCGCCGACGGCATAGCCCATGATGACCATGCCTTCAATCACCTTGTGAGGGTCGCCTTCCAGTATCAGACGGTCTTTGAACGTCCCCGGCTCGCCTTCGTCGGCGTTGCAGATTATGTACTTTTGGTCGGCTTCGGCCCTTGCCGTAAAGCCCAGCTTGAGGCCTGTGGGAAATGCTGCTCCCCCGCGCCCTCGCAGGCCCGAACGCTTGATGGTTTCGATCACCTCTTCCGGGCTAAGCCCGGTAAGCGCAGTTCCCGCCGCCAGATACCCATCGCGAGCAATGTACTCCTCGATGCTCTCGGGGTCGATTATCCCTACATTGTCGAGCACAATGCGCTTTTGGATCTGGA
>DAOTAC010000225.1:0-4296 GCA_035382325.1 Bacillota bacterium
GGGGAAGGCCTACTTCACCTATGTCTACGCATGCCAGGTGGCGGAGGTTGCAGTCGATACGCAGACGGGACAGGTGGTCGTGGAACGTGTGACTGCCGCCCACGATGTAGGCCGCGCTATCAACCCACAGACGGTTGAAGGGCAGATATACGGCGGTGTCGCAATGAGCACCGGATACGGTCTGCTTGAAGAAGTCGAGCTGAACGATGGAATAACGAGGACGCGCAATTTCGACGAGTACCTGATACCTACGGCCATGGACGTGCCGGAGATCAAGCCGATCATCGTCGAGAACGCAGATCCTTACGGCCCCTACGGGGCCAAGACTATAGGCGAACCCACGTGCGAGCTGGGCGCGGCGGCTATCGCCAACGCGATTTTCCACGCCACGGGTACGAGGGTGAGGGCGCTTCCCATGGACATGGAGAGAGTGCTCCTAGGCAGAACGCTCAGGCCCATGCGGGGACGAAGGGGGAGTGAGGCCCGGTGATCGAGATGCAAGTCTACAGGCCGTTATGTCTGGACGACGCCCTGCGGTACTTGTCGGAGTGCGCCGAGGCCCAGGGCAATCCTGCACGGCCCATTGCGGGCGGTACTGACCTCATAGTGTCGGCAAGGCATGCGGCGACGGCAGGGGCGGCGGAGCAACCGGCCGGCTGGCGGGTGGTCGATATATCCGGGCTGCCTGAGATATCCGGGATATGCGTTGATGGTGATGAAGTGTGCATCGGCGCTGCGACCACGCACACTGAGATCGAGGAGTCGGCAGTGATCGACAAATCGGCGCCGTTTCTGGCGGAGGCAGCGGCGACTATCGGGTCTCGCCAGATCCGGAACAGAGCTACTCTCGGCGGGAACGTAATGAACGCCTCTCCTGCCGCCGACAGCCTTCCGCCGCTCGTGGCGCTTTCCGCAACGGCGACTTTAGCCTCGGTGCGCGGCAGGCGTGTGGTTCCCGTGGCTGAACTGGTGACCGGGCCATACAGGACGGTCGCAGTCCCCGACGAGCTGCTGGTTGACGTGAGATTTCGGGCGCTGGAACCGAAAGCTCAGTCAGCCTTCATAAAGGTGGGCCGGAGGCGCGCGCTTGCCATATCTAGGCTGGCGGCTGCAGTCGCCATGCTGTTCGACTCGGATGCGAAGATCGTCGATACGCGTATCTCAGCCGGGGCTGCTTTCCCGACGCCGCGCCGAATCGGCCAGGCTGAGCAGGTCCTGCTGGGCAGGGAATACAAGGCTGAGCTTGCAGAGGAGGCGGGGCGCGAGGCGGCTCGGGCCATGGTGTGCGCGACTGGAGTCCGCTGGTCCACAGAGTACAAGGAACCCGTCCTTGCAGCCATTATCGCCAGGGCGATCAGGCAGTGCGCAGCGAAGGAGGGGTTGGACGTATGGCCGGAGTAACCGGAACCGGAACCAAAACCGATGCCAATGCGCGAGGCGGTTGCTGTGGGCATGAAGCGGCCGCCACAGTAGATGTGCGCATGAAGGTCAACGGGCACGACGTGACGGTGAGCGTGCCTGGGTGCGAGCGCTTGCTCGACACGATCAGGGAGAGGCTGCACTTGACCGGGACCAAGGAAGGCTGCGGAGTTGGCGAGTGCGGGGCGTGTACCGTGATACTGAACGGGCAGGCGGTCAACTCCTGCCTGGTACTGACGGCGCAGTGCGATGGGGCTGAGGTTATGACAGTGGAAGGGCTGGCCGAGGATGGGGAGATGCACGCCCTGCAGCGGGCCTTCATAGAGCACGGCGCGGTTCAGTGCGGGTTCTGCACTCCCGGCATGTTGATGTCGGCCAAAGCCCTGCTCGACGCGGACCCTCATCCTGACAGGGACGAGATACGTCAGGCGATAGCCGGCAATCTGTGCAGGTGCACAGGGTACGAGCAGATTGTGCAGGCCATCGAGTCAGTAGCGCGGCAGGCCGGCCCGTCGGAAGATCGGGGTTTGCGGAAAGATCATGTGGAAGGCGGGTGCGAATCGGATGGTGGACAAGGTTCCTGACCTCATCATCGGCAACGGTGTAGTCGTGACGTGTGATTCCAAGTCGCAGGTGATCGAAGACGGGGCAGTTGCTGTCGCAGGCGACCGAGTCGCGGACATCGGGCCTACACAGGACCTTGTGCAGAGGTATCCCGGCGCGAAGTTTGAGGACGTGGGCGGACGCCTGGTAATGCCGGGGATGACTTGCACACACATGCACTTATACAGTACATTCGCTCGGGGCATGCAGCTAGATGGCGAGCCGGCGCGCACTTTCGGGCAGATACTCGAGAGACTATGGTGGCGGCTAGACCGAGCTCTTACCGAAGAGGATGTATGGATGAGCGCCATGATGCCCCTGATATGGTGCGTGCGCAATGGAACCACAACCATACTGGACCACCATTCTGGGCCAAATGCCATACCTGGTTCCCTGGATGTGATCGCCGATGCCGTTAACCGGGTGGGAATGCGCGCATCGCTGGCTTACGAAGTGTCGGACAGGGATGGGGAGAAAGCCCGTGACCAGGGCATCGCTGAGAACGTGCGTTTTATCGAAGCATGCAAGAGAAACCGTTCGCCGCTGCTTCGGGCCACGTTCGGGCTGCATGCCTCGTTCACGTTGTCCGATGAGACTCTCAAGAAATGTGTGGATGCGCCGGGCGCCAGGGAAGCCGGATTCCACATCCACACGGCCGAAGGCATCGAGGACCTGATCCAGAGCATCAGGCAGTACGGGCAGCCCGTCGTAAAGCGGCTAGACAAGATGGGATTGTGGAACGATAGGTCGCTGGCAGTGCACTGCGTGCACATCAGCCCCGAGGAGATCGAGATACTAAGGGAGAGAGACGTGAACGTGGTCCACAACCCCGAATCCAACATGGGGAATGCTGTTGGCGCGGCGCCGGCACTGGAGATGATCAAGCGCGGGGTGCGAGTGGGTCTCGGCACCGACGGCTACACGTACGACATGTTCGAAAGCATCAAGGTGGGCAATCTGATCCACAAGCACAAGGAGGCCAACCCTCAGGCTGCGTGGGCAGAGATCCCGCTGATGGCGTTCGAGAACAACTCCAAGATACTGGCGAAATACTGGGACGTGCCCCTCGGTGTTTTGACCCCAGGTGCGTATGCCGATGTGATTGTGGTCAACTACTGGGCTCCTACGCCAATTACCAGCAGCAACTGGTACAGCCATGTGCTGTTCGGGGTATCCGGCGGTATGGTCGACAGCACGATGGTTGGAGGCAAGTTCTTGATGCGCCGGGGCGAGTTGCTCACCGTGAACGAGCAGGAGATGGCCGCCAAGTCGCGGGAGATGGCACGTGGGGTGTGGGAACGCGCTTGACAGCGCCACCACGCCGGCACACCGATGTGACGATGATGGACGGGTAGACGGGAACCCGTCCATTGTTGTTGTACGCGCAAGATCTGTAGCCGTTGGTAGGCAACATATATGTGCTATGCGCTGCGTGTTCGCTGAGAAAGGCCGGCCTGAATGGCCTTTTGCACCGCCGCCTGAAATGGCAAAGCGACCGGGTGGGACCTGGGCTACCCGACACACAGGGCGCGGTCGGCCTCTGCCTACCTGTCGGCTTTGGATGGCTGATATCTAAGGTGGGTCTGGCACTAGCCTGTAACGATACTGCCCGGTCTGTACATCATTTTGTTCAGAGAGTGCCCGGTTTTGACCGGGAGCAGACAAAACCAGGGATATATTGGTGCTTCATGGAGAGTGTACGGTCGCCTAAGTCCTTTTCGGGCATATTCGAGGGATAGAGGCACATGGCCAGATAATACCAGACTCCTCCGCCTGCGGATTCGACGACGGCGTGATTACAGAAAAAGGAGGAGCCGTTGCCGGCGCGAATTCGGACAATTATCGCCTGCCAAACCAGGCAGGATCTGAACAGGATGCTCGAAAAGCCAGTTCAAAAATGGACAGGATGCCCCAGAACCCCGTTAGGGACCGCCACAGGGGAGCTCCGCACTCAGTAATATCCATAGAGATTGGGAGGACAGTGACCCTCCGCCTCCAGAACACTGCAAGTCTTCCCCAGCGTAATGGCTGTTGACTCCCATCATATGGAACGGTATACTTGACATGGAAGAGGCCTATCAATAAAGGAGGACTTATCCATGAACAGACATAATCAGGATACCAGTCCTGGCGGTGTCCCGCTGCCGCGCTCGGGCGGAGTGGCCGTCTCTTCGGATCCCACGCCTATCGGTGTGAGAGAGGCCGTTGCTGTGCCGGCCGGTGCTGGTCTGTCGTCTCTGATTCGCGGCAAGGCTGAGAACGGTGTTGTAATGC
>DAOTAC010000226.1:0-4293 GCA_035382325.1 Bacillota bacterium
CCCAATACCATACCCAGTACCAGCGGGGGCAACGAGTATCCATGTCTCTTCAGTAGCCAGCCAATCACACCAAATCCAAGGCATACCCCGACATCCCACATGCTCGAGTTCACAGCGTAACTGCCGATCATGGCGAACGCGAATATGAGCGGGAATAGTATCTGCTTCTTGACTTTAGTGACCTTGATCCACAGCCGGCTGCCTCCAAGGCCGAGGATCAGCATTATCACGTTGCCAATGAGAAGAGAAGCGAAGAGTTTGTGTATGAGCTCGGGACTCTTCGTGAACAGCTCGGGCCCTGGCTGCAGGTTGTGTATCATCAACGCGCCCATGAGCACCGCCGCAGTTGCGCTGCCAGGTATCCCGAGGGTGAGCATAGGCACTAGAGCGCCCCCAACCGACGCGCTGTTCGAAGCCTCGGCTGCCGCAACCCCCTCAGGCATTCCCTGCCCGAATTCCTCCGGCGTGCTGCTGAACCTCTTCTCCATGTCATAACTGATGAAGGTGGCTATTGTGGCGCCGGCGCCCGGGAATATGCCTACGATAGTGCCGATCACCGATGCCCGTAACATCGACATCCGCAGCTTCCAGTAGTAGACGAAGGAGGGCCATTTGGCTTTCGCGGAATCGCCTACCGACTCGGCCCGGAAATCGAACTTCTCCACCTCAACGAATACCTCGCTGAGCGCCAGCAACCCTATGAGCACAGGGATGAACTCAAACCCATCGAATAGGTGCACGTTGCCGAATGTGAATCTCCTGACGCCAAGAATGGGATCCATGCCGATTGTACATATAAGGAGGCCCAGAACTGCCGAGATCGCGCTTTTCAAGGCATTCTGCCCGCCCATGCTTGCAATGCTCGACAGGCCCATTACTGCCAAGGAGAAATACTCGGCAGGCCAGAACTTCAACGCCGCTTTGGCAAGGGGCGCCGAAAACAGCATCAGCACGATAATGCCTATAGCACCGCCCACGAAAGACGCCACAAGCGACACCCCGAGGGCTTCACCCGCCCTGCCCTTTCTGGCCAGCGGATATCCGTCAAACGCAGTCACGACCGCCGACGGTGTGCCCGGAGTGTTTATCGTAACCGCCGTAATCGAACCGCCGTAGTTAGCAGCGAGATAAATCGCCGCTAGGTATAT
Source organism: Bacillota bacterium (assembly GCA_035382325.1). Taxonomy (GTDB): domain Bacteria; phylum Bacillota; class DTU025; order DTU025; family DTU025; genus UBA5389. Next base: position 1,149 of record DAOTAC010000226.1, read on the forward strand.
TAGCGCCAGCGACGGATCCATTGCATAGGTGAACGGAACCATCAGGGCGACCCCCATCGACGGCGAAACCCCGGGCATAGCACCGGCCAAGATGCCCACGATGATCCCGGCAGTTATCAGTAAGAGGGGTTGCAGACTCATAAGCGAGCCCGCTGCCTTAAGCAATCCAATCAAGCCCTGCACGATATCTCGTCCTCCTGCGTCATCTTCCCAGTACGGCCGCGAGCAGCAGTCCCGTAGGTAATGGAACGGATAGCAGCCTATAGAATACGAAGTACGAGAAGGCTACCCATCCGCCTGCAACCAGCGCCAATCCCGGAAGATTTCGATAGCCCAACAGTAGTCCGCAGACGAACACGAATACTCCGGCGGAGATGTAGTACCCCACGAACGTTATGCCGACGATTTTCAGGACTAGCAGGGCAATGAGCAAGAATACCTTGTCTAGCCTGCCGGATGCGGGGTCAGGCGAATCCTTCCCTCTGAACACTCGAATGAGCCTGGCCATCGCTAACGCCACTAGGAGACCAGCCCACAACCTCGGCACCGTTTCGGCGTCTACGCCTGCGAAACTCATACTAGGGAAGCCATAGGTCAGAATGTAGGCCACAAGACCCACAGCCAGCAACGCGGCATCCAGCGCGATCCTTCCCGCGTATTTCCTCATGGAACCCCTGCGGGCGAGCGCCCAGGCCAGTAACACGATACATGCTCCAAGAAGGGGCAGGATGACCTGCCCCGACCCAGCTACCCAAGAGGAGAACGACTCCATAGCCATTCCTCCGATCCGATAGGACTACTTGATTATCCCGAACTGCTTGAAGTACCTCTGGGCGTCTTCCAGGTTTGTCTTAACATGCTTGGTGAATTCGTCAGTCCTGTATGCCACAACCTCAATGGCCTGCTCCTCAAAGAAGTTCTTCCACTCGGGATCCTTGGCCACCTTCTCTACCAGGTCCTGCAGCCACTTGACCGCCTCAGGGGGCGTGCCTTTCTTGACCGCGAATCCCCTCCACATGGATTCGTCGTCCAGGCCGGCAAGCCCCAGTTCCCGGAACGTGGGGGCATCAGGATACTGCTTGAGCCTCGTGGCCGACGATACTGCGCAGACCTTCAGGTCGGGCCGGCCCGCAGTGTCGACTGGGTTCCCTACATAGGCGACGCCCTGCCCGCCCATGAGCGCCACCATCGCAGCCGGGCCACTCTCAAACGGGATCCACATCGCGGAGATCCCCGCCTTGTCCCATACTTTCATGGCCATCAGGTGGTCGTTGCCGCCGGTGGATGGGCCAACCCAGATCTGCCTGCCTCCCTTGGCCTTTGCGTCCTTGACAATGTCGGGCCAGGTGTTGATGGGTAGCTTGATGTTGGAGATTATGCACTCCGGGTCCCTCATCAGCATGGACGCCCACTCGAATCCCCATATGTACTTGTCGACGTTGCTGCTGGTGGACACGACCTGGATGACTACTGACGTTGTGGGGGCAAAGACTGTGTAGCCGTCGGCCGGCTGACCGAGCACATAGTCCATACCGATCAGGCCGCCCGCCCCGGTGCGGTTCTCCACCACGAACACGGCCTTCGTGTACTTGGCCGCCACGTCCACGAACTTCCTAGTAGTAACGTCCATGACTCCGCCAGGCGCAACGTAATTGATGATCCTAATGGGCTTCGCGGGGAACTCGTCTTTGGCAGCCACGCCCAGTGCGAAAGACAGAACGAGCAGGGCAGCCAATGCGACGGACAGCATGCGAACGCGGTTTCTGTTCATCTAGCTAACCTCCCATGTCATCTTCTCTGGCTCCCATTGATTGAAAGCCGATTGCTAGCGCTGAAACAGCTGGAACATGAGGCCGTGCCTCAGGCCTCGATCGCTCATGGTAAGCTCAGGGACATCCAAACACTCCATGATGCACCTGACTATGCAGGCGCCGCCGATGATCACTTCGGCGCGCTTGGGCTGCAGTCCTACGATCCTCCGCCGGTCATCAAGCGACACCGAACAGAATAGCCGGATCAGCTCATCCACGTCATCCCTGGAAAGGGCAGCGCCCTGTATCAGGTCGGGATCGTACTCAGCCATCTTTAGCTTGACTGAACCCATGGATGTTACGGTTCCACCGATGCCGATCAGCCTGTCAACTGGCCGCGCGGCGTCGACGCGGTTCGCTCGGAGCGCATCAAGCACAAACGACATCGCCAGGTCCACCTGCTCTGGGCTAGGTGGATCGGACGCAAGATACCCATCGGAGACCTTGACCGCTCCCAGGTTGATACTGAACCTGCGATCGACGCCGGCGTCCCCTCCGAAAATGAACTCCGTGCTCCCACCGCCGACATCGCACACAGCCAGCCGTCCGGCGGAAGCGCCAATGCCTGACAGAACTGCGAGATACGCAAGTCCCGCCTCTTCCTCCCCAGGGATGACCCGTACGTCAACGCCTGAAAGGTTCTGTACCACCGAGACAAAGTCGGCTGCGTTCTTTGCGGTTCTCAGGGCCATGGTGCCCACAGCGACGATCTCCTGCGCTCCGCTATCCCGGGCCAATCCGGCGAACTCGGCCACCGCCTGCGCGTTGCGGGCGATCGCCTCCGGTTGCAGAATGCCTGTGTCGCCCATGCCCTCGCCCAGCCGAGCTATGTTGTTCTTGTCTACGACGCTCGTGAGACTGCCGTCGGATGCGCGTTCAGCGACATACAGCTTGATCGAATTCGTTCCGATATCGATTACTGCTTTTCTGTCCATTTAGTTCATCCCCACAACGCGCTTCATGGCGGCAATGTAGTTTATGTTCGCATAAGACTCCAGCCCCAGCTGGCGCACGGTTGCGATCACGAGTGCCGGGTCCGCATGTTCAACACATATCGTCTGCAATGGTACGGAGTTGAACTCGGTATGAGCAAACTCGACGGTGCATCCATTCACAGTCAACCCATATCTCCGCTTACTCACGTTCACCGCGGCAAGGTCCGGATGAGGTTTCACTATCTCTTCAATGAACTCGTCGTAAGTGTACGACTCTTTGAGGTCAGACGGAGCTGCAACTTGCAGAACGCCCAGCAGTCTCACAAGGTCGTCCACACCCAATGGGAACTGCTCCTTCATGATCGGACGCCACTGCTCCAAGCCATCGTCATTCACGGC
>DAOTAC010000227.1:0-4261 GCA_035382325.1 Bacillota bacterium
CCGACCTCGGAACCATCCGCCGCAAACACCTTCTGGTTCCATCCTTCCACCCAGATGGCGTACTCCCACGCGCACTCTGGTTCGAACTCGACCCTTCTGCCACCCAGGGCCTCCGTCAGCCCTGACCCGGGCTTGTGGTCGGTATCGATATAGATGTCTATCGTCTGCACCGAAAGACCAATGCCGGAATTCCACGGATTCGTGATCTCCGATGCCAGCTTGACGTTGAACGTGACCTCATCATCGCCCTCCCGGCACTCAAACGACACCATGTCGAAACAGCCCGGCGTAAACACTGCATTCGTCGGGTAGGTGTAGCCGCCCGGGCCGTGATCATCACCTTGCGCATCCTCAAGCAGGAAGAGGCGCTTGCCGATGCTCACTACAGGCGCTTTGAACTCGCCCGGCCCGCCGGATGGGATCACGTCCACATTCTTCGCTCCGCGTGTTGCCACCGCGGCGAGCACTGCGGCATCGCCGCCCCGTATGCCAAGGGTATCGAAAGGCACTGCGATTTCCAGCGCGTTGCCAACCGACGCAGCCGCAAGCTCGCCTGCGTCCACCCACGTGCCGTCGCCCGCCGCAAAGCCCAAGCGCGCCCCGGCGCGCCCGCGCCGCGACAGGTTGGCAAAATCCACTATGACCTCGGCCCCCAGTGGGAACCCGAGCACAGTGGCGTCCATCCCCTCCTCACTCCATCTGGGCAAGGCATTGACTTCTCCTCTTCGCGGGGTGCTTATGTAGACGGCCATCTGCGTGTCCTGCCCGTAAAGCGCCTCGAATCCGCCCTCGGCCGTCAGGCGCACGTACAGATTCTCAGCATCTACTCCGACTCGCAGAGAAGCGAAGACTGTGACACTGCCTTCCAGGGGGACGCCGCGATAGAATGATGCCTTCTCCCACTCGCCCCAACCCACCATGCCGTCCATAACGGCGTCTTTCATGATCCCGGTTATCTTGTCTTCCGCCACCGCCGGCTGCTTCGGAATGATGGGCAGATAGAGGTATCCCGGAACGGGCAGGCCCAGGTAGTTGTAGACGTTCTGAAGATGTACCCTGAACAGCTCGTCGAAGGCCTCATCGTTTCCGGACGACTGGTCGTCGCCGTACCACCACAACCAGTCGGAGCCTTCGGCGGCGAACATCTCGTCCCACGCCTGCGCCAGCTGGCCGGCGGGCGGCTCACAGGCGGCGCCACATGCCCCGCCACATGCTGCCTCGCACGCCTCGCCGCACGACACCTCGCCACCGGCTGTGGCCTCCGCGAGCGCCCTGCGCGCCTTGGTAAGGTAATCCCAGGCGCGGTTCTCTTCCGCCTCGCCGATCCATGTTTCGAGATTGTCCGAGATCCACGAACCGGTGTGAAGCACCGGAATGCGCTCCGTAGCGGGGTTGACGGCCAGATACTCCTCAACCGTCACCGCCCGGAAGTCGGTATCGGCATTCAAGGCCTCGTACAGCGTGTGCAAAAACTCCTTGCCGTCGTTGGCGTAGTACTCCCAGCAGTTCTCACCATCGAGAGCGATTGTCACAACATGCGGCCCAGCGACTCCCGCGAGGTCTGCCTTGACCTTCTTCAGGTAGCTCACCAGGTCGTGCGCTGCCGCCCGCCCGGTCATGCCGGAGTAACTGAAGCCTATCTTGTCAGAGAGCACGATATCGCGGAACAAGATAGTCACCTGCTTACCGTCTTCCTCTACTATGTACGGACGATATAGCAGGTCGGGCTTCGCCACGTTTCCGGCCCCATCCCGCAATGCCACCCCGAGCGACCTCGCCAGAACTCCCTCGCTCGACACCATCCAGTCGAATCCGGCACTCGACACGATGTCGACTATCTTCTGCCCCACTGCCTGCTCCGATGGCCACAGCCCGCGCGGCGCAGCTCCAAAGTGCGACTTGTGGGAATCGACCGCGAGGCCCAGCTGAGCTTCAACGTCCTCCGGGTACGCGAACCGCTCCGCAGGCAGATCCAATTTGGGGCTAGCTACTCTCGCAAGGTCAGTGTCGTAGAGCAGCGGCATGATGGGGTGGTAAAACGGCGTGGTCGTGACCTCGATTTGCCCGGTCTTCTGCATCTCCCTGTAGAGCGGAATCACCTCGCGGACGATCTGGGCGTGCTTCGCGACCACAAGCTGCTTATCGGCCTCGGTGAACCCCCGTGCCTTCTGCACAAATCCCTTCATGGCCGGATCGTCTTCGATGAAGTCGGGGTCGAGCCATGCCAGGTTGAACCATACCTGCAGATCCCGAAAGTCCTGCTCAGTGTAGTTCGCCATTGCCCGGGCAATACACTCGTCATCCACTGATGTGCCCCGCAGCTGGAGCAACTCCCAGTAGCGAGGGTATCTCTTGATGATGTTGTCCCAATTGGCATCGAAGAAACGCCTGAGTATGAAGTCCTTGTCGTCCTGGGTTAATTCGTGAGCAGGCTTCTCCGTCAGGATCAGCTGTATGTCTTTCGCGCCGGCGGAATACTCGTCCAGTTGCTTGATCAAGGATGGAACAAGGTTGAACGTAACATGCACATTGGGATAGTCTTTGAGCATCGCAGCCATATCGTAGTAGTCCTTCACAGCGTGCATGCGCACCCAGGGCATCATGTACATCCCTGTAGCGGTATTCTTGTAGAAGGGCTGGTGATTATGCCAGATAAGAGTCACATAGAGCGGATTGCCCGCGTCGCTCGCAGTCGCAGCCTCACAAGGCCCGAAAACAACCAGCGCCGTGGTTACGGTGATACACAACATGAGCGCAAGTCGCGTACGACCCCCCATGATCCATGCCTCCCCGCAATGATGGTATTGCTGCCAACAGACCACATTCGCAGCATATTAGTGTTCGCCCAATTGGGCGAAACATCCTTTGTTGCTTGGGAGACGTAGAATAACCGCCGTGATGGCCGGGCGCGCAGGTACACAAACAGAGCAGGCGCCAGGCCATCACGCCTGATTAGTCGGCTGGTTAGCGGACCATCTGATTAGTCGTCTGGTTGACTGCCAGATCGCTCGACTACCTCGTTGTGTGGCTAGCCCCGTCGAGCCTCCCTCATGCCATCGAGCAGCGCCTGAGCCGCCGGAGCGCCCTTTAGAAACCCCTTGAGCGACTCGCATGCATAGTCGGAGCAGTGCGCGCAGTTTTCGACAGACCGCTCAACCGCACACGCCCGGATCTCGCACATGCTGAAGTACCCCACTTTCCGACCGCCCGCGCCCAGGCAACCATCGCAGTTGATGTCCTCCGGCTTCATAGTGGCCCCCAAGCCCTCCGACCATTCTGCCGCAATCTTGGTCCTCGCCTGATCGTCATCGGCCTGAGTGGCTAAGTATGCCGGGCACTCGTCGCACACGAGCCCGCAGTAAGCGATGATCCTGTCCATGTCGCCACAACCCCCTTATGCTCTGTAGAACACATGTTCGGCGGCAATCGTAGAATTCCTCCCAGGAGCGCCATCTATTTTGTGCAATGATGCCTAGATCTTCCCTAGCAGCTCAGACGGGTATTCGTACAACAGAACCGTAGGCATGTCAGGTGGTACGTCTTCCTGCCACATCTCAAACCCAATCTCGGTCATCATCGACGCGACCATCCCACCGCACGGTACACAGCCCGATACCGAACGCATCCCGTGTTTCGACATCTCGTCGAAAGCATGCGACAGAACAGCCCAGCATAGCGCATGGTCCCCCTCCAGCACGCTGATGACGAATTCCCCTGCCCCTGGCCACATCTCCGACGAAGCATCCATGAGGAGAACCGCGCGTCGGCCATCGCCATCGTGTGCTTCAAAAGCGCAACCTCTGTTCGCCATTTTCCCAATGTGGCCCGCGGACGCAGGATAGAACACGAATCCAGACGGCAGCATTCCTCTTGCGCCCGCTACCGTTGCCGAATCCTGAACCGCCAGCGTGAATGGATCGTCCGGGCCAGGCGAATGGAGCCTTTTCACCTCAATCTCGGTAACGCGAGCATTAGGCGGCGACGCGGCCAGCTCGTCCGCGCGCGCCCTGGCGGCCTGAACAGCTGCAGGCAGTGGCTCAGGGTCGCAGTAGAAGTAGCGAAACCCTCCGGTTCTCACAAAGCCCAGCGCTTCATTGAGCGCAATGCTCTCGGTATTATCGCGAGCCGTGGCGAACCTGAGCGACGTCGCACCTGCGTCCTTCGCCTCCTCCAGCAGTCGGTGGGCAACAGCCTTTGCCACACCGTGCCTCCGAAACGTCGAATCCACCCGAAGTCCCTCAAGCCACCCGTCAGTGGGCGT
>DAOTAC010000228.1:0-4257 GCA_035382325.1 Bacillota bacterium
GCGGTGGGAAGGCACCATCGAGTATTCGTTCATGGCTCCCCAACCTCGAGGAGTCTACATGTTCGGAGTGTGCATGTGGGGGATCCTCTACGGGTTTGTGAGGACAGCTATCTGCCTAGCCGCGGTCACTTTGATGTTTCGGATATCGCTTGCAGGCGCCAACCTGTGGGCGGCTCTTCTGACTCTGGCCGCGTCGAGCCTGGCGTTCATAGGCATGGGGCTTGCCGCCGCCGTGCTGCCGCTGATTTCGCCGGAGAAGGGGTCGCCGGCCACCCATATCTTCCAAGCGCTGGTGCTACTGGTGTCGGGCGTCTACTACGATGTATCGGTGCTGCCCGCATGGGTGAGGCCGTTTTCCTATGTGTCCCCGGCTACGTACACACTCCGGGCAGCCAGGGCTGCGCTGCTCGAAGGGGCCGGCCTCCGGGCACTGGCTCCCGACCTGATCATGCTGCTTGTACTGGGAGTAGTGCTGATTCCTGTGGGGTTCGCCGTCTTCTCTGCGGGTGAGCGGTATGCGATGAGAACCGGCAAGCTCAAGAGAAACGGATAAGGCCAAAGCGGGGCGGCCTGCTCCGCCCCGCTTTGGCCTCAGGTGACAAGTGAGCAGCTGACAAGTGGGAGATGATTGTCAGAAGCCTATGTCTACCGCAACATGCCTGGAAGGCACGTGTAACCCCAGAGTGATGCTGCCGGTTACCGGGTCACAGAAGAAACCGTGTCTGTCCAATTCGTCTCGAGATGCGACTCGGGAGAGTGGTGCCTCGTTAAGCAGAACGCGTCCGGGCGTAGCGGACATTCCTAGGATATGTACAACTCCGACGTCCATGGTGCACGGATAGCATTCGTCTCGCGAGGTGATGGTCAGTCTCAGCCCACCCGGCTCGCGAGCGCTGTAGGAGATGTCGACAAAGCCGAACTTGCCGTCTTTGTAGTCGAGGGTCTCGCCGTCGTCTACATATATGGAAAAGATGTTCCCGGATGCCCCAGATGAGGGGAAGACGTCGATTGACTCTATGGCCTGTCCACGCTGGCCTACGTAGCTCATCTCACGCCCCCAGGGTAGTATGGCCCCTTCCCGCAAATACACCGGGATCTGGTCGAGGGGGCACCCGACGAGAATGTGTTCGCCCATGCTCTCGACGATCTGGCCGGTTTCCAGGCTGGCCCATCGCCCGCGCGGGAAATAGACTGGTCGCGCGACGGCGCCCGGCAGGTAGACTGGGGCGACCATGATATCCGGACCCAGCATGAATTGATCGTACATGGCGTGAGTTGCTGAGTCGTCTGAGAAGTCGTACACCATGGGGCGCATCACGGGCGTCCCGTCCTGCGCGCACTGGCGCATCAAAGTGTACATGTAGGGCATCAGGCGGTAACGGAGCTTGATGTACTTGCGACATATAGACGTGTAGGGCTCTCCGAGAGTATATGGTTCCTGGGGTACTGATCTGATCATGCTATGGCTCCGAAATAGGGGCACAAACGAGCCGAACTGCGTCCATCTGGTCACTAGTTCAGGATCGGCGTTGTCCATGAACCCGCCCACATCGGCCCCCACGAACGATACGCCCGACAAGCTCATGTTGCAGCACATTGGAATCGCCATCAACAGATGCTCCCACCAGCTGGAGTTGTCGCCAGTCCACACACAGGCGTGGCGCTGAATCCCGCCGCAGCCTGCGCGGCTGATTACGAACGGGCGGGTATTAGGCAGCAGCCTGGCAAAAGCCTCTCTCGTAGCCTGGCCCATCAGATTGCCGTAGGCATTGTGCACGTAGGCATGCTCCACCTCGGCGCCGGGTTCGCCATGGAGGGCGGTTTCGTCGATCGTGCCTGTGTCGGTGGCGAAGTTGGACGGCTCGTTCATGTCATTCCATATTCCGCGAACGCCTGCGTCGAACAGGATTTTGTGGTTGTCTGCCCACCATCTCCGGCTTGCAGGCCTTGCAAAGTCCGGATAACCGACAACGCCCGGCCAGACACGGCCTTTGTACGTCTTTCCGTCCGGTCGTCTCACAAACACGCGTTTGCGTCGGCCCTGCCGGTAGACCGGGTATTGACTATCAACCTTCACGCCCGGATCTACTATGGTCACCACCTTGAAACCGTCTTTGCCAAGGTCGGATATGAGCCCGGCTGGGTCCGGGAAGTGCCTGGGGTTGAACGTGAATACCCTAAATCCGTCCATGTAGTCGATGTCGAGGTAGATGGCATCGCATGGTATGTCGGCCTCTCGCATCATCCGCCCCACTTCGCGTACCTGGCGTTCCGGGCAGTAGCTGAACCGGCACTGGTGGTATCCGAGGGCCCAGAGCGGCGGCAACTGCATGCGACCGGTCAGGTCCGAATAGGCGCGTACGACATCCGGGATCTTGGGCCCCGCGAAGAAGTAGTAGTCGAGGCGCTTTTCTTCTGTCCCAAACCAGTATTCTCCGGTCTCTACCTCGGGATAGGGGAGTGGACGCAGGTTGATCTCGGAAGTCCAAGGCATGAACTTGGGCCTGCCCATGTTGAAAGTCGCACGTGCGGCGGTGTCCATGTATATGCCGTATGCTGACTGGCCGGAGAATGCTATGAAGAATGGTATGGACACATACAGCGAGTCGGTTCCGGGTGTGTGCGGGTTCACGTCGCTGTTCCAGAGAGTCATCGCAGTTCGCTGCTTGTCGAGAAAGCCCGTGCGCTCGCCGAAACCGTAGAAGTGAGTGCCGGGCGCGAATGCCTTATAGCATCCGGCGCCGCGCTCGGTTGAGCCCATGCCGTGGGCCGGGCTGTCGGCTGCGACCGGCATGCCATCCGGGCGTACGAAGGAAACCCTGAGAGGGTTCTTCTGCGCCTCTACGGTGATGTTGGATGTAGATAGCCGGACATGGCCGGCTGTCTCTTCGCACGTGACTTCAGGTATGGGCCACCCTGGCTCGACCACGGCGAATGACGGAGGCAGCCTGAGGTTTGCGTCGGCCTGGGGAACCATTCGTACGCGGACCACGCTGTGTGACAGCGCTTTGATGTCGACCTGCGCCGACGAAGTGGTGAGTGTGACGCCATTTGAGTTCCAACCGACACTGCAGCATGGGCCAAGAGAATCGAAACCACGGTGCAAAACAACCAACCTCCATAAGCACAAGTCCGTGGCAGCCGACGGCTAATGGGAATCGGCGCCAACCGCATGAGGCAAACAATGCCACAATTCGAGGCTGTCCGGAGAAACCCTGCTGCAAGGCTCCGCCAAAGTCTTGTTGGAAAACACATAGGTCGTAGGATGGGTTGGGAATTTCACGGCATTTCATAGTGCATTCCATCGTTGCCAGATGAACTGCAGAAGTCTTGGCGACAAGCGAATACAGGTCGTACGGCTATGCTACCCAGCTCTCCAGTCGCCCACTTGTGCGCCTCACTCATGCTCATGGTCTGTTCCTCCCCCGTCGTCATGTGCGTCGGAAGCATGCTACCACATCATGGCTTTCACGTTCAACGGCGCATCGAATCTCGGCGTCTTCAGCGAACCTATGCCCTGTGGGCGAGGTTATTCGCGGGCCCTATGACGACCGACATAGGTTGGTCGAAAGACCTCTCCCGTAGGTCATAGGTCCCGGTCACGGACCGCTCCTCGGGCCGGGCGACCCAACTGACCGCCGGTCGAGCCTCGCAAGAGCGGCCCGAGTAATCGAGCCTTGCGGGCAAGGTGTTCATTCTGTGAACAAGATGTGTATCCTTACCAGCGATATGGGTAATGCATAGGACCATTACGGTGGGCCACTGGCTGAGGGGATCAGGCTCACCTCGCCGGAAGGGCTGTTTAGCTGGTTTTGACATCATGGCCGTGAGACAAAACGGCTGGAGCTGGCATGTCGTCGATTTCTGCCATCAGTTTCGGAGATACCCGCAATTTTCGAGTACATCGACTTCGGAGGACCGCTGGACGGCCTTCGAACCACGAGAATCGGGGGGTATCCGACGGGTTCGGGCGGCGGAGCAGGCGGGCGGGCCGACACAATATCCCACTAAATGGGGGCGTTTGGTAACAGCACGCGAGCGACGGCATGACGTGGCATGTCATTACCAGCGACTGGGTTGCGATTGGCCCAGAGGGCTTCTTTGATAGGGCCGATTCGCCCCCGGGACCCCCGACCCAAATCGATGTACTCAGAAGTTGCGTTTTTCGCCGAAAGTACTGTCAAAAAGTGACCGTATCTTTCGGCAGATACCCCCGGGGGTATATCACTGAGCCACAGCTGTGGACCTGGCGAGATT
>DAOTAC010000229.1:0-4223 GCA_035382325.1 Bacillota bacterium
ATCCGCCGGCGCCCACGCGCGGCGTCAGGGAGGCCGAGGTGTAGGTTGCGCTAGTTGGGCGACTCCGGTGCAAACCTGCGCACAAAGCAGCCGCAGTCGCACCTCGACACCCGTGCCCGTTCAGCGAGGATTATCGACCTGATCTGGTCGACAGCCCGATTCAGGTCGTAGTTCATCACTACATAGTCATATCTAAACACGGCGGGTATCTCCTCCATGGCTTTGGCCAGGCGGCGCTCGACCGCCTCGGAAGATTCCGATCCCCGCCTCTCGATCCTCGCCCTGAGTTCGGCATACGACGGCGGTACTAGGAATATGAAGACGGCATCAGGCATGGCAGCACGGACCTGGTCGGCCCCGCGTATCTCGATGTCCATGATGACGTCTTCGCCAGCCGACAGGCTTCGCTCGACCAACGACCGCGGAGTGCCGTAGTAGTTGCCGCAGAACTCCGCCGTCTCCAGGAATTCGCCTGCCTCCATCCTCGACACGAACTCATCATGCTTGAGGAAGAAATAGTGTACCCCGTCCAGCTCGCCCTCGCGCGGCGCCCGGGTAGTCGCAGATACGGAATAGGTCAGATTGGGCACGCCCTCCTTCACCCTAGCAAGCACCGAATTCTTGCCCGATCCTGAAGGCCCGGAGATCACTATCAAGTTACCGCGAGTTCTAGGGAACTCGACACGCTCGCGTGACATTTCACAACCCCGTCGTTTCCTTGGTTTCGCGCGTTGCTTCGATGCGCGCTAGGGGACGCAGGCTCAGCCGCGCCCATCAGCTTCAGCATCCTGCAGCTGTGTGAGCCTGACTCGCTGGGCAACCGTCTCAGGTTGCACCGATGTCAGAATCACATGGCCGCTGTCGGCGATCATGACGGCTCTCGTCCGCCGACCGTACGTCGCGTCGATCAACATTCCGCGTTCACGGCCTTCCCGGATTATGCGCTTGATCGGCGCCGATTCCGGGCTGACTATGGCCACAAGCCTGTTAGCGGCGACGATATTGCCGAAGCCAATGCTGACGAGCTTGATGCCCACAGCGAATCCTCCTACTTGGCCAGCCTCTTCAGAAGAGCTTCCTTCTGGCGAACGCCCAGGCCCTGGACCCTGCGGCTCTCGTCGATGCCGATCTCCTCCATAATCTGACGGGAACGTACCTTGCCGATCCTCGGCAGCGACTCCAGCAGGTATGCGACGCGCATCTTGCCGATGACTTCGTCCTCCGCCTTGTTCAGGACGCCCTCAAGCGTCATGTTCCCGGCCTTGAGATCCGCCCTCACTTGCGCCCTCTTGCTCCTGACCTCCTGGGCCTTCTTGAGCGCCTCGCGCTTCTGTTCGGGTGTCAGTTCTGGCAATGCCATTATTCGCGCACCTCCCATAAATTGTTCGCCCTGAGTTTGCCGTTTACCGTACCTTCATTCCACGTTCTGCACCTGTTCGCGCACTTTCTCCAGTTCGGACTTGATCTCGACCACAAGAGCCGAGATAAGGGAATCCTGAGCCTTGGAGGCGATCGTATTGGATTCGCGGTTCATCTCTTGAGTGATGAAATCGAGCTTCTTGCCTCTCGCTCCCCCTTCGTCAAGCGTGCGGCGGAACTGCCCGATATGGCTCTTGAAACGGACCGTCTCCTCTGTGTAATCGCTCCTGTCGGCGAACAGAGCCATTTCAGTCGCGAGCCTGGCCTCGTCGACACGCACATCCCCCAGCATCTCAGCTACCCGACGCTCAAGACGCGTTCGGTAGGCGGAAGCTGCATCGGGGGCGTGTTTGACGATCTCGACTAATGTTTGCTCAATCTTCCTAACTCTATGCACAATGTCGCTCTCGAGCCTCTGCCCCTCTACCCGACGCATCGCGACCAGCTGGTCCAGGGCCTCTCCGAGCGCCGGGCGGATCATCGCCCAGAGCGTTTCGGAGTCGGCCGCCGACTCCTGAATGGTCACTACATCGGGCAAGCGCGTCAGCACGTCGACTGACACGCCTCCGGTAAGAGACAGATCGGCCGCGAGGCTGGCCAGACCCTCAGCATAGGCGCGTGCGAGGTGCGTATCGAATACTACCGTGCGGCGAAGCGGGCTATGCCATTCCACTGACACCGCGACATCCACTCTGCCCCGCGACAGCCTCTCCGATACGAATGCCCTTGCAGATTCCTCGACCGCGGCGAACTCACGGGGCATTCGAAACGATACATCAAGATATCTGTGATTGACCGACCTGGCTTCGACTGTGACTACGTCGCTACCGCACACGCAAACCGCTCGACCGTATCCGGTCATACTATCCAACATGAGCTGGCAATTCACCTTTCATTGCTAACCGTGCAGTTCATTCTACTACACAGATCCCAGCTGCATCAAGTGTTATGCCCGCTTTCGGCTCGAATACATGGCTTTCCGGTGCGTCTTATTCCACCTGCGCGGCGAAAATCCTGCATCTACTGCGGTTGTTCACCCACTTTCACCCGGTTTTCTTTGCATTTCTCACTTTGAACCGGTGGAACCGGCGTCGCGCCGCCCGGCGGGCCGCGCGGGCGGCGGCGGTAAGAACCACCGACCACCCTGAAAGAAACAGCACTAAAGCCCAGTCGATCAGGGAGAGCGGACGGGTTCCCAGGTACGTGTGGCCCACCGGCAGTTGCACTCCGGCAACCTGCAGCGCGACTGAGACGGCCACTGCGGCTACCAGCAGCCTGTTGGAGCCCAGGCCCACCTCGGACGCCGAGTGCCTTTCAGACCGGCAATGGAATACGTAGATCAGCTGTGACATTACCAGCGTGCAGAAGGCCATGGTCCGTGCTGTAGGGAGATCATGGCCGAGCGCCAGGCCGGCCAGGATGTAGCAGGCAATCGTGCACAGCCCGATGAAAGCGCCCTGTGCTATAATCTTCAGGCCCAGCCCATGAGCGAACACACCCTCGTCCGGGCGGCGGGGAGGCCGCGACATGGCCTCGGGATCCGTGGGGTCAGCGGCCAGGGCCATTGCCGGCAGGCCGTCTGTCATCAAGTTCATCCACAACAGCTGAATGGGCGTGAGCGGTAGCGGAAGACCTACCATCGCCGTAAGCAGCATCGACCCTACCTCCCCCACATTACTCGCCAGGAGATACCTGATGAACTTGCGGATGTTATCATAGATCGACCTGCCTTCCTCGATGGCTGCTATGATAGTGGCGTAGTTGTCGTCGCCCAACACCATGCTGGAAGCCTCCCGAGCCACATCGGTGCCCTTAAGCCCCATTGAGATACCGATATCAGCCTCCCGGATGGCCGGAGCATCATTCACCCCGTCGCCGGTCATGGCCACGATGTGACCGCGTTGGCGTAGAGCCCGCACTATCCGAAGTTTGTGCGCAGGCGCCACCCGGGCAAACACCGCCGCGGTATCGACCATGCGCATGGCTTCTTGGTCGGAGGCGGTATCCAGCTGCTCGCCACTGATTATCAGGGAGGAGCGCGCGCGTCCGTCAGCGAGTTGGTCGGGCGAGATCAGCCCGGTCTGTACGGCTATCGCCTCGGCCGTCTCCGCGTGGTCTCCGGTGATCATTATGGTGCGAATGCCGGCGCGCCTTGCCCGCTCCACCGATTTGACCGCCTCCGGTCGCGGCGGGTCCATCATCCCCGTAAGTCCTAAGAATGTGAGATGCGGATGCACCCTGGCGTCCGCGCCCGCCCGTTCCTCAATGAGGTTGCCGCGCGCGCACGCTGAGGCCAGCACGCGCATGGACCCGCGTGCCATATCCGAATTACGGGCGAGCACCTCCCTGTCGAACCGGGCGTCGCGCGCCGCTCTCTCCCGCCCTACGTACCGGCTATCGCACAGCTCCAGCACCGTCTGGGGCGCCCCCTTCACAAAGGTGAACACACCCTCAGGCCCTTCGCACGCCACAGCCATCATCCTCCGCTCCGGCTCGAACGGAATCTCCGATACGCGGGCAAAAGAGCGCACCCGCCGCATCACGGCCAATCCGCCTTTGTGAGCCATGGCCAGGAGCGCGCCTTCAGTCGGATCGCCCACAACATCCCAGATCCTGGTCTTGCGTCTGGCGGGCAAGCGACCAGAGCCCGCAGGAGGCGTACTCTGTCCCGACTGCTCCCGGGTTAGGCTAGCATCATTGCACAAAGCCGCACAGAGCAGCAGGTCTCGGAGAATAGGGTCCGACGAAGGGTCCTCGATCCTCCGCTCGGCCGGTACAGTCTCTGCCCGCCCCAACCCAGTCCT
>DAOTAC010000230.1:0-4203 GCA_035382325.1 Bacillota bacterium
GCTTCTTCCTCATGCCCAGAGCCTGCTTGATCACGTCGTAGTTGCGTCTTACGATCCCGGGCTCGACCATGAAGGCGTTTCCCCCAGTTACAACTGCATCTGCCATGTTTATGTACGTCCGCTGCACCCCGGGGAACCGAGCTTCATTCACCGATCTTGGGACAAGTGAGTAATGGACTTGCGCAGGCGTCTCCTCGCATAGCTTGATGAACCCATCAAGTGCCTCACCTGTGATGAAAGGTATGTCGGAAGACAGAGCCAGCGCCTTCTTAGAATCCGGAACCTGCTCGATCCCCGCCATAAGGTTGTCGATCATGCTTCCGCGCTGCTCAACCAGGACGACTCTGCTACGCACCGCGTCAGGCAGGCTCTCAACTATATCGCTCAGGGCGTCCACAGGCCCGACTATGATAACCCGATCCACACGCTCTGCCCGAAGCACGCCCTCAAGGACCCATTCGAGCATGGTCTTGCCGTTGATGAGGATCAGCGCCTCATACTCGGCTCCTGATACTTCGGCTAGGCGCCCGTCGTTGTCGGCCCCCGCCATGATGACTGCATCCGCTCGCATTGCCATCGTCGATCTCAACTCCCCGAAATAGGGATTGGGTCGCTCCGACCCCGTAATCATACTATTTCGGCACTCTAGCCGATCAGGATCGGGAGTCGCCGATGCAGGCGTCAATCACGCTGAAACCGTAGCGATCCACGTCGAACCCGCAATCGGCAGCGAGAGACCTAAGCACTTCGGCCGCCTCCGTGGCCTGGGGAGGCGAGCCATACACCCCAAACACCGTAGGGCCACTACCGCTCATCAACGCGCCCATGGCGCCGGCCTGCATCATCAGCTGTTTCATCTGTATGATCAGCCCATAGCGTTCGTCAATCAGCGGCTCAAAGTCATTGCTCATCAGCGAACACATGCGCCGCAGATCATCGCCGGCATCAGCGCATTCAGCGCGAGACCAAGCCAAAGACAGCTCCTCAGCCAGCATCCGAGCCGTCCGTGCGGTCACTGGCCGAACTCTGTCGGGTTCCCGCGCCGGGTCGGACTGGCGGACTGCGGTTGCGGGTCCGCCGGACCCGGCGTCCTCAGCGATCCGGGCGTCCCACATCGCATATGCATCCGGCGTAGATACGACGTACCCAGGGGTAACTAGCAGAAGCCCGACCCCGCGTAGCCCCGGAAGCGGTGTGAGCCGGTCGCCAACTCCTTCTGCGAAAGCGGCATTCACCGGCGCCGAACCGCCGGCATCACGGCCCGCGAGGTCGTGATTCATCAGGCAGAACGGAACATCCGCGCCTATGGATGCGGCGATGGCCATCAGTTGTCTCCAGCCATAGGGCTCTCCCCACAGCTCGTTCATGGCCATAAGCACCGCCGCTGCATCTGCGCTCCCACCCCCGAGCCCTGCTCCCACCGGTATGCGCTTTCGGATGCTGATACTCACCGGGCAGCCACTCCCAGGGCACTCCAGGCATTCGAGAAAGGCCTGAGCTGCTCGGAATGCGACATTGCCCAGATCACACGGCACGCCGGAGACATCTACGCCCGCGACGCCTGTGACCTTTACTGTAATTGCCGACATGCCGGCAACCGCTACGTCGCCACCCTTGACCACCTCGACATCGTCAGCCAGACCAATTCGGTGCATGACTGTCTCGATGTCATGGTACCCGTCCGGCCTTCTGGCCAGAATGTTAAGCGCCAGGTTGACCTTAGCCCATGCCTTGACCTGCACGGCTTGCGGCGCCTGCCCATGCGTCTGCCCCTGCTCATCTACATATACCTGCAAAAGCGTCGTCCTCGCCCTCATTGTCGCACGCCGCCACGATGCCGGGCAGCTACGCCGCCGCGCTGCGCTACTTCTGCCTGCTAAGCAGCCGTGCGAAGAACCCTACTATGGACCGCCATGCTCGCACGAACACGTTTGCCCGCGCCACGTCCGACTCGGCTACCGCTCTCACCGAGCGCAATTCCTCGCCGGCGGCAGTGCGTACCACAGCGCGCCCAAGCGTCTGTCCTTTCTTTATCGGGGCCGTGATTTCCTCCTCGGTAGGCTCGAACTCTACGCTCACTTCAGCGGCAGTCCCCCTCGGGATCAGCGTGATGACATCTTCCGCGGCAACTGCCGCCACATCAGGCCGCACTGCGGTCGGGACCCGCAGCGTCCCTACTTTCGCTCCTGCCTCGGCAAGCGTGGCTCGTTCGAAGTTTCGGAACCCGTAATCCAACAGCTTCCCGGTTTCTGCGACACGTTCTTTTTCGCCCGCAGTGCCCATTACGACCGCGATCAGGCGCACACCGCCGCGCTCTGCAGTGCCTGACAAGCAGTATCCCGCCTTGTCGGTGTGACCGGTCTTCAAGCCATCTGCGCCCTCATACTCTTTGATGAGCCGGTTCGTATTGAACAGATCGTACGTGCCGTTTCGCATCTTCCCTATCCATGTACTGGTCCACTCCAGCACCTCGGGGTATGCAATAAGCTCTCGCGACATGATGGCAATGTCGGCCGCTGTGGTGTAGTGATCCGGGTCGTCCAGGCCCTCAGGGTTGGTGAAGTGGGTGTTCTTCATCCCGAGCTCCGCCGCGCGCTGGTTCATCATCCTCACGAAGTCGTCGGCTGTCCCGGCCACGTATTCAGCCAGCGCGAAACTTGCGTCGTTGGCAGACCTTATGGCAGTAGCGGCCATGAGATCACGTACCGGCACGCGCTCCCGTTCCTTAAGGTAGACCTGCGACCCTCCCATCAACGATGCCTCGGTGCTCACAGTGACCACGTCGTCAAGGGATATCCTACCGGCCCGTACCTGCTCCATGACGAGCAGCATTGTCATAATCTTGGTGATGGACGCAGGCGCCATGCGTTCCTCAGAGTTGGCCGCGTAAAGGACCTGGCCAGTGGAAGCGTCTACTAGCTTGGCGCTCTTGGCGGCGATCGTGGGAGGCGGGGGCGTCATGGCGCCTGCCGCAGCGCTGACGCCCAGCGTCATGCAGATCGATCCCGCAGTCAGCAATAGAGTCAATGCCAGAGCGGCAAGACGGGCTCGCTTGTACAATGGTCATCTCTCCCGAACTCAACATAGACTACCTAGATTCTTCCCGCTGTGCGATAACATGTTGCATATCAGCGCACAAGCAAGCCCGACGGAGCGCCGAGCCGATACACGCTCTCCGCCGGGCTAGCGCATTCCAAGTGACGTGCCCAGCCGGCAATCCACTTAGCCAACTACCCACTGCCAACTACATACTGCCTATTTCACGAGATGGCACGCAACATAGTGGTCACCTATGTTGACGAACTCGGGATCCTGCTCGCTGCAAATCTTCTTGGCCATCTTGCACCTGGTTCGGAAACGGCAGCCTGGCGGCGGATCTATGGGGCTGGGAACGTCTCCCTCGAGAATGATCCTCTGCCGCTGGGCCTCCACATCAGGGTCGGGAATAGGGATTGCCGACAGAAGCGCCTGCGTGTACGGGTGTTGCGGGTTCTTGTATAGCTCTGCGCTCCCTGCCAACTCTACGATCTTGCCCAGGTACATTACTGCAATCCGGTGACTAGTATGCTTGACCATAGCCAGGTCGTGCGCTATGAAGAGGTAGGTGAGCTTGCGCTTCTCCTGCAACTCCTCCAGCATGTTGATAACCTGGGCCTGGATAGAGACGTCCAGCGCCGAAATGGGCTCATCGCATATGATGAACTCCGGCTCCACTGCTAAAGCCCTGGCCACACCGATTCTTTGCCGCTGCCCGCCGCTAAATTCGTGCGGGAACCTGGTCGCATGCTCCGGGCTCAAGCCCACCGTGTGCAAGAGTTCGTGTACCATCTCCAGTCGCTCCTGCTTGTTCGCCGCGAGTCCGTGGATATCAATGGGCTCGCCGACGATGTCGCCCACAGTCATGCGCGGGTTCAAAGACGCATACGGGTCCTGGAAGATCATCTGTATCCTCCGCCTAAGGGGAAGCATCTCAGATGGCGGGAGGGAGTATATCGGCACACCGTCAAACGTGACAGTCCCGGACGTGGGCTCATACAGACGGCAAATCGTCCTGCCGGCCGTGGTCTTGCCACAGCCTGATTCACCCACAAGGCCCAGCGTTTCGCCGCGGTCGATAGTGAAGCTGATATCGTCGACGGCCTTGAGGAGACTGCGTGTGCGGCTGAAGAACCCTCCGTCTATGGCAAAGTACTTCTTCAGGTT
>DAOTAC010000231.1:0-4192 GCA_035382325.1 Bacillota bacterium
ATCTTCGGGCATCCGGGGGGTTTAGGGGGGTGGACGAGCGATGAACCGGTTCTTCCACGGCTCACGCGGCGACAGCCCGGCGAAACGTCTGCTCATACACATTGTGCTCATATGCGCGTGTGTAGTAGCCATATACCCGTTCCTGCGTGTAGTCAGCATATCTCTTCGACCGGGTTCTGCGCTGTTCTCTACAGACCTGTCGTTGATACCTGAGGGCGCCACCCTGAACAACTACAGGGCTCTGATAATGGAAAAAGACTTCACCATCTGGCTATGGAACAGCCTATTGGTGTCGATAGCTACGGTGATAGTGGGGGTGCTGCTGGCCGCAGCCGCGGCCTATGCCTTCTCACGGTGGTCATTCCCCGGCCGACGCCAGGGCCTGCTGTTCCTGCTCACGACCCAGATGCTGCCGCCCGGAATGCTTCTCCTTCCGATCTACGTGATGGTAGTAAGGTTGAAGCTGTTCAACACATACACAGGCATCATCTTGAGCTACTCAGCTGGGTCGGTTCCTTTTTCCATATGGCTGCTGAAGGGCTACTACGACACCATACCCCGGGAACTGGAGGAGGCAGCGATGGTGGACGGAGCCGGCCCGCTCATGGCCTTTTACCGTGTCATAGTGCCGCTGTCTACCCCCGCGCTGGCAATCGCAGGGCTGTTCAGTTTCATGACTGCCTGGAGCGAGTTTATGATGGCCAGAGTCATGCTGCAGAAAGCCGGCATGTTCACATGGCCGCTCGGCTTTCAGAAACTTATGGACCAGTTCTCCACGCAATGGAACATGTTCGCGGCCGCGTCGGTGCTTGTGGCTATTCCGGCGATGCTGTTGTTCCTTTATTCATCCAAATGGCTCATATCCGGGCTTACACTTGGAGGGATCAAGGAGTAGCCGCCATAGCGATGCGATCCACTCGCTCCTGCCCGACTATGCGAGATATTGCCTGGTGCCACCTGATGCTGGAGGTGTGGTGTGGTGAACGGTGCTAATCCGAATGAGACAATGAAGTTGCTGTATGAGAGGGCCAGCTGCAGGAGCTTCAAAGAGGAACCCATTCCTGACGAAACGCTGGACGCTGTGTTGATGGCTGCTACTTGCGCGGCCACAGGCGGCAATCTGCAGCCGTACTCTGTGATCCGGGTGCTCGATGCTCAGGTACGGCAGAGACTGATGGCGCTCTGCGATGACCAGCCCTTCATCGGGAAGGCCCCTGTCAACCTGGTGTTCTGTATCGATTTCCATCGACTGGAGCGGTGGGCAGCTTTGGAGAACGCTCCGTTCTCGGCCAGGCGGGCTTTCCGCCATTTCTGGATTTCACTCCAGGACGTGGTCATCTGTGCGCAGACTGTCTGTACGGCCGCGGATGCAATGGGGCTTGGGGCAGTGTACGTGGGGACTGTCCTTGAATGCCTCGAGGAACTGAAAGACCTGCTCAAGCTGCCCAAGGGTGTCTTCCCCGTGGTAATGGTCTGCCTGGGATACCCCAAGGGGCAGCTTACCCAACGGCGGAAATTCGGCGTAGACGTGGTGGTTCACGACGAGACCTACCACGAGATGACCGACGAGGAACTGCTGCGGGCGTTCGATGAGAAGTATGGAGGTCAAACATTCGAAGCCACTCCTGAACGAGTGGACAGCATAGCTCAGGCTTGCCGCGAGGTGCATGGGGAGGGTTACACCGAGGAGTTCCTGGCCCGAGTGAAGCGGGATGGGCATCTCAACATGGCCCAGAATGTGTTCGGCCTGAAATATCCGGCCGACGAGATGCCCAGGCGGAACCGGTACATCATGGGCGCTGCTCGGAATGCGGGGTTTGAATGGTTCGATCAGGGCTCCGAAGAGCAGTGACCGGGCGAGCAACGGACTTCGGGCGCCGGCGCCGGCCGAGAGGCGCTACTAGATCGGTCAAAGGAAGGCGGGCGGCATGAGCCGCCCGCTACCGCATTGGCATTGACTGAGCTGGAGCCGAGACCCGTTGTGAAAGAGGGCCCGGGCGTGGTAAAAAATGTATGATCATATTCTGAACGCATTTCCGCTGATCTGTTCAATTTGGTGACAATAGCTGCTGCATAATTGAACGTATAGCTGTATAGGGCGTCGGAGGCGCGGCGCTAGTAACATATAATGGAATTATGGCTGGGCTACGACGACAGACAAGGGTATATGATGTCATTGAACACACATGTTTCCCCATTGCACAGAGCGATGTCCTTCAGATTCCTTGTTCGGCACGTATTATGCATCTATACGTTTCGTTATGCATCACCTATCGTCCGATTTCGCGACACATGCCGGAAAAAGCGTTCACGAAATGGACAGGTCACAAAAGGCCAGCTAGAGCGTGGTATGCGCCTGCCCTTTTGCGCCTCATCCAGGAGATGCACGAATCACCAAACTGCCCAAGGGTCCTGATAATGGGCCCATCGGCCCGGTAGTGCCTCAGGGGGAGTCCGTCCACCTTCTTGAGCATTCCTTTGAGCGTCAGGTCCTCAAAGGTGATCTCTACTAGGCGGATCCCGTTTCTAAGGCACACTCCTACTTTCTGATCGTCTCTCAGTTGCTGTCTTAATTGCGCATCTTCGTCAGGATAGGCCTCTGTCGGCCTGAAGTGCCGTTCTCCCTGGAACTCGAAGGCTACACCCAGCGAGCGGTACTCTCGATCGAGTTCCATGCGGTATCCTGTGTCCGCGTTCCGCAACCAGTCGGGCCGCGAGTTGTCGAGATAGTCGAGAGCATCCACAAGGACATCGAGCCAGTCCCACATGAGCCACTGTCCCAGGAAAACGACACACTCCTTATCGTCTGCAATCAGCGCCGCGATTGCCGCTTCAACGCTCACAGGCCACGCTGGAGCGATTGCCTTGCGGCGGCGGTTTTCGCCATCAATATAGAATGCCCATCCTCGATCGACCAGAGTGGCCATGGCTTTAGCTGTGCGTGCGCGGCATGCGCCTACCGCCTCTGCGAGTTCCTCAATCGAGCTGAATCGGCTGCCTTGCAGCGTCAGGTAAATGCGGATGCAGAGGTCACAAAGCCGCTTGTCGCGGACGAGAGCATTCGGGACGACACTAGCGATGTGCTGCCTGAATGACATTCGGACTCCACCTTTCGGGGCTCGGCCCCATTTTGTGCCTGCAGCACCTAGACTACTACTCGCGCAGACAGGCCTAAATCGCCTGATTGGGCGATTTCGCAGTGCAAAGAGAAAATCTCTCGCGCTCAACGTGCGCACACCGTGGGAGGGCGGCGTGACCGCAGGGTAGGCCGTGGAGGGGGCGAGGGGGCGCCTTAATCCTGGAGTAGGCCGCGGGGATACGTCGTGAATGAGACTGACCGCTGTGATAAAATAGCAGCGCAGCCTACTGCGAGTAACGGGAGGGCACTCATGGAGCTATGGGACGTTTTCACCGCTGACAGGGAGAGAACCGGCAAGACCGCAGTGCGAGGCGAGGCGCTGGGGGCCGGCGAGTACCATGTGGTCGTTCACATCTGGCTCGTGAATGATGAAGGGGATTTGCTGATTCAGAAACGCGCGGCATGTGTCGAGTGGGCGCCGAACGTCTGGGCAACGACTGGGGGGTCGGCGCTTGCAGGGGAGGACAGTGCTGCTGCGTGCGCGAGGGAACTGCTTGAGGAGACGGGGATTAGGGCCGACATGCGCAACGCTGAGCTTGCGTTCACCTTGAACCGGGAAGACTCTTTCTGCGATGTGTGGCTTATTAGGCAGAACGTCGATCTGGATCACTGCACGATGCAGGCCGAGGAGGTTAGCGCGGTGGGGTGGGCTTCACCTGAGGAGATCCGGAGTATGACGGCTCAGGGAGTGTTCTGGAGTTATCGATACCTGGAGGATCTGTTTAGCTTGATTAGCCGTCGGCGAACCTAGATAGCGCGTCCCACGGGGTAGACTGGCGTTCATCTGGCGAAAAATACGTGCACAGACGCACATAGGCGTACATAGGAGGACTTATGCCAAGAACCGAGGTCAGGGCCGAGACAGATACAGGGGCAGAAGTGAAGGTTAGGGTAGGGGTCAAGGCAGAGGTCGGAGCAGAGGCCGGAGGCGAGGCAGGAGCGGAAGCCGGCGCGAAAGCAATGGCCGAAGGGCAGATTGCCGCCGCAATCAGCCGTGAACTCGGGGTTTCTCGCCGGCACGTGGAGAGTGTTGTGCGGCTACTGGATGAGGGG
>DAOTAC010000232.1:0-4188 GCA_035382325.1 Bacillota bacterium
ACATCAATTCCATCTTGGCTCGGAGAAAAGCCCCTACAACTACTTGACTCAGTCGATGCAGTGGGGTGAGTTGACGCTCTGCCCCGCGCTGTGGTAGTCTGAGTTACAGTTGAAAAACGAAAAAGGCGATGAAGGGAAGAGTAGCGCTCAAGGCCGCTTCAGAGAGCGGGGGGATGGTGGAAACCCCGTGCCGGCCCGGCTGCGAAAATCGCCCCTGAGCCGCGCGGCGAAAGGACAAAAGGCCGATAGGCCCAAGGGTTCTGAGTAGACGTGGCCGCAGGCCCTGCGTTATCCGGGCGTATCCGATGAGTGGACCCGGATCTCGCGCGAGAGCGCTTTGCCGCCGCTGTGCGGCAGCCGGGCCAATAAGGGTGGTACCGCGAGCTTATCCCTCGCCCCTTGTGGGCGAGGGATTTCTGTTTGTCCCGCCTTACGCGTGTCTTATGAGGAGGTAGCGTCGAACGATGTTCAGGAAAGTGGATGCAGCCATGGATTTTCCCCGAATGGAGAGGAAGATCCTTGAGCAGTGGAACAAGGAGCGGGTGTTCGAGCGGAGCGTTGCCCAGAGGGAGGGTGCGCCCAAGTTTGTGTTCTTTGAGGGGCCTCCTACCGCTAACGGGCTGCCCCATCCGGGGCATGTGCTTACGCGGGCCATGAAGGATGTCGTGTTGCGGTACAAAACCATGAGAGGCTACCAAGTGCCGCGTAAGGCCGGATGGGATACGCACGGCCTTCCTGTGGAACTAGAAGTTGAGAAGCAGCTGGGCATAAACGGCAAGCCGCAGATAGAGCAGTACGGCGTCCGGGATTTCGTCAACAAATGCAAGGAATCGGTGTTCAAGTATGAGCAGGAATGGCGGCGCATGACTGAACGCCTAGGTTTCTGGGTGGACATGGACGACCCTTACGTGACATACCACGACTCGTACATCGAGTCGGTGTGGTGGGCAGTCAAGACCATCTGGGAGAAGGGCCTCATGTACCGGGGGCATAAGGTAGTCCCGTACTGCCCACGCTGCGGCACGGCTCTGTCCAGCCACGAGGTGGCTCAAGGTTACCGCGATGTATCCGACCCGTCAGTTTTCGTGCGATTCCGCGCGCGCGGGCAGGAGAATTTGTCGCTGCTTGCCTGGACCACTACGCCGTGGACACTGCCGTCCAACGTGGCTCTAGCTGTGTCGCCTGATTTCGAGTATGCCTATGTGGAAACCGGCGGCGAGATCTTGATCATGGCTAAGGATCTCGTAGATGCCAGGATCGCAGCGCCGCACAGCATACTCCGCACTGTGCGCGGGTCTGAACTCATTGACATGCAGTACGAGCCCTTGTATACCTTCGCAATCCCCGACGCGCCGGCCTACCGCGTGGTGGCTGGCGACTTTGTCACACTTACTGAAGGGACGGGGATCGTCCACATTGCTCCGGCGTTCGGTGAAGACGACATGCGAGTGGCGCAGGCAAATGGCCTGCCTGTGGTGCAACTTGTGGATACACAGGGGCATTTCGACGAGCGTGCCGGCGACTGGAGCGGGCTGTTCGTCAAGGACGCCGATCGGCTGATTGTGGGCGATCTTCAGAGCCGCGGGCTTCTGTATACCCAGGTGGAGTACGAACACAGCTACCCCTTCTGCTGGCGCTGCGACACACCGCTGCTGTACTATGCTCGGGCGTCATGGTTCATCCGCATGTCGGAGCTTCGCGATAGATTGATAGCAAATAACCACACGATCAACTGGTATCCCGAGCATATACGAGATGGGCGGTTCGGCAATTTCCTGGAGAACGTGGTCGATTGGGCCGTGAGCCGCGAACGCTACTGGGGCACCCCGCTGCCCATCTGGGTATGCCAGGACTGTGGGCACGAACACGCCGTAGGTAGCATTGCCGAGCTCAGGCAGATGGCGAAGGAGCTGCCGGACCATTTTGAGCTGCACAGGCCATACATTGATGAGGCTGTGCTGGCTTGCCCTAAGTGCGGTGGCGATGCGCTGCGGGTGCCCGAGGTGATGGACTGTTGGTTCGATTCTGGGTCGATGCCGTTCGCCCAGTGGCACTACCCGTTCGAGAACCATGATCTGTTCAACGAGTCGTTTCCGGCCGACTTCATAACCGAGGCTGTGGATCAGACCCGTGGTTGGTTCTATACACTGCTTGCCATCTCGACCCTGCTGTTCGACCGCGCTCCTTTTAGCAACTGCATGGTGCTGGGGCTGGTCCTGGATGAGCAGGGCTTGAAGATGAGCAAGAGCAGGGGCAACGTGGCAGACGTGTGGCGGGTATTCGATACTAAGGGCGCCGATGCTGTGAGATGGTACCTATACACAGTCAATGCGCCATGGACGCCGACGCGCTTCTACGAGGAAGGCGTGACTGACGCCATGCGCAAGTTCATGGGCACCCTGTGGAATGTGTACGCCTTTTACGTGCTCTATGCCAACATAGACGGATTCGTGCCTCGCGAGCACAGCGTGCCGCACGCTGGGCGGGCGGAGATCGACCGGTGGCTCCAGTCGAGGCTGGCCGGGCTAGTTCGGGAGGTCACCCGCCTGATGGACAGCTACGACATCACCGCGGCCGGTCGCAGGATCGAGCAGTTCGTCGATGATCTATCCAACTGGTATGTGCGAAGATGCCGCCGGCGTTACTGGGCCAGCGAGATGACGACCGATAAGGAGGCTGCCTACCTTACGCTGCATGAGACGCTTGTGACTATCGCGAAACTGATAGCGCCGTTCACGCCGTTCCTTGCCGAGGAGATCTATGACAACCTCGAACCGGACGAGGGTAGTGTACACCTAGCAGACTATCCTGTGCCAGATCAGGAGATGATCGATCCACTCCTCGACAGCGAGATGGAGTTAGCCCGCCAAGTCGTGTACCTGGGTCGGGCTGCCCGTAATGCGGTGAACATCAAGAACAGGCAACCCCTCTCTAAGATCGTCGTGCAGGCTACTGCGGAAGAACAGGATAAGCTGATGGCCTTAGCCGATCTGGTGGAGGATGAGTTGAATGTACGCGGCGTCGAGTTTGCCCAGGATTTCGGTGAGTTCGTGTCGCATAGAATCAAGCCCAGATACGACCTGCTCGGGCCGAAGCATGGCAAGCTGATGCGCGCCATCGCGTCGGCGTTGGCAGAGGCTGATGCGGCCGGCGTAGCCCGCGATGTCGCGGCCGGACGCCCGGTGGTATTGGCGCTGGAGGGTGCAGGCGAGGTGTCAGTACTTCCGGAGGAGATAGCAGTAGAAACCGTGGCCCGCGAGGGGTTTCACGTGGAGACGGACAACGGGCGATCGGTGGCACTAGACACAGTCATATCCGACGACCTCAGGATGGAGGGGTTCGCGCGCGAACTGGTCAACAAGATACAGGCTACCCGAAAAGAGGCAGGATTCGAGATATCCGATCGCATCCACGCGGTTTGCGCGGGCGGGCCTGAATCCATGCGAGCCTTGAGAGAGCATCGGGAATACTTGATGGGTGAGACACTTTCACTCAGCCTCGCCCAGGGAGAGCCGGATGGCGAGTACATCAAGGAATGGGACGTCAACGGAGAGAAGGTGACTGTGGGTGTCAGACGGGTCCGTTGACCTTCACTGTCATACCACAGCATCAGACGGCACCTTCACCCCGAGGGAGCTGGTAGAGGAGGCCCAGCGCCGCGGCCTCCTCGCCATTGCCGTGACCGACCATGACTCAGTAGCCGGCATCGATGAGGCGACGTCGAAAGGCGCCGAAGTCGGCGTGGAGATTGTGCCCGGCTTGGAGCTTTCCACGGATGTCGACGACGGAGAGGTCCATATACTGGGGTACTTCATAGATCGAGAGGATAAAGACCTTCTGGATCTCTTGGAATCGCAGCGCGAAAGCAGGCTGCAACGAGTGCGGAAGATGCTGGATCGGCTATCCGGAATGGGTGTGCAGCTGAGCATGGACGAGGTGCAAAGATTCTCAGACGGCGGTCCTCTCGGGCGACCGCACGTGGCCCAGGCGCTGATACGGGCGGGTCAGGTGGGTTCATGGGATGAGGCTTTTTCACGGTATATCGGCAGGCATGCGCCGGCATACGTCAGGCGGTCCAAACTCTCGCCTCACGATGCAGTCCGAGCCATATTGGCCTCCGGCGGTGTTCCGGTGCTAGCTCATCCTGGTCTATCCGGACATGATGACATGATCCCTTCGCTGGTGGAC
>DAOTAC010000233.1:0-4133 GCA_035382325.1 Bacillota bacterium
TATTATCTTCCTGCGATACTTCACGCACCATACAATATGATACTGAACTGAGTAGGCATACCCTCGCCCATATGCTACTCGTTCCAATTCATCCACCTCTATGCAGCATAACACATGTTTGGATAGGTACACGCAATTGCAGGCTATTCTGACAGTTCTTGGGTAACATATGTCGACGCTTACTCACGACTGAAGTCACGAGCATGCGCGGCGGTTCAATCAAGATCATTCGATCATCGGGGATAGACTCCTCCAAAGCACGAAAGATCCCTGCAGAACTGACAGGTTGAAGGATACTGCGGTCCAGTGTCCAAGTTCTGCGCAAAGGGGGCATGGGATTGTGCGAAACCTGATCGAAGATGCGCTGAGATCGGATGGCGCGGACTATGTAGACATCAGAATCGAAGATGCCGTGCGAACCAAGATAACGCTGCGCGGCAGGAGCACGGATGAACTGTCAGTCTCCCGTTCGACGGGAGGATGCGTTCGCGCTCTGGCCGGAGGCGGCTGGGGATTCATCTCATTCAACGATATCGCGAACCTCAAACACCACGTAGCGCTGGCCGTAAGCCAGGCCCGGCTGGTATCGCAGGCGAATGGAGACAGCCTCCTCGCCCCTGTCGGACCGGTGGTCGATACTGTAGTGCCGCATCTAGTGGTTGACCCGAGATCGATCAGCCTTGCGGCCAAGCAGGAAATGCTTCAGGAATACAGCCAGATCATGCTGGGCGCGAGCCCCAAGATCCAGACGACCACAGTCAGGTACAGAGATACTTATTCGAAGAAGATTTTCGCAAGCTCCGAAGGCGCCTTCATCGAGCAGGAGCATTGCGATGTCGGCGCCAGCTGCAGGGCTATCGCGCGAGAGGGCGACAACGTGCAGCAGATGTTCATCGTTGCCGGAGGCGTCGACGGCTACCAGAGCGTCGAGGGGCAGCACGATAGAGCCCGCGAGTGCGCCAGGCGCGCAGCCCTGAATCTCGATGCGGCGCCGGTCAAAGCCGGCCAATACACTGTAGTGCTCGATCCGGCCATGGCAGGTACATTCGTGCACGAAGCCTTCGGCCACCTGAGCGAATCCGACTTCATCTACGAAAACGATACCCTCCGCGACATGATGGTTCTGGGCAGACAGTTCGGTTCCCCGATCCTGGGCATCACAGACGGCGCCGCCGCGGCGGGCCACAGAGGGTCGTACAGGTACGACGACGAGGGCACGCCCGCCTCGTTGACGCCTCTCATAAGGGAGGGCGTGCTCGTGGGCAGGCTACATTCGCGCGAGACTGCGGCCAAGATGGGCGAACGTCCCACGGGAAATGCCCGCGCGATCAGCTACCGGTTCCGCCCCATTGTGCGAATGACCAACACCTACATCGAGAACGGCGAAATGAGTTTCGAGGAGATGATCTCCGACATCGACGAGGGCATCTACGCCATTGACGCCTATGGCGGCACAACGGCCATGGAGATGTTCACATTCAGCGCAATGGAAGCCTTCATGATCCGAAAGGGCAGAATCGCTGAAAGAGTGCGTAACGTGGTCCTCACCGGCAACGTATTCGAAACACTGATGCACATCGACGCCGTCGGCAGCGATCTTCGCATGAACGATGGCGGTACCGGAGGGTGCGGCAAGGGCGAGCAGTATCCGCTGCCTGTATCCGACGGCAGCCCGCACATACGGATCCGAAACGTTGTGGTGGGAGGGAACTAGCGATGATAGACTTGTTGGATATGGCGGTTAGGCGCGCCGACGCGGCTGAGTTTTACCTCGTAAGCAGCGAGGCCATCCCCGCAACGTTCGAGATGAACAAGCTCAAGCATGTAGAGACCCGCAGGATGCAGGGATTCGCTCTGCGCGTTATCAAGTCGGGCAGACTAGGGTTCTCCTCCTCCACCGATACCAGTGGAGTCGCAGCCCAAGAACTCATCAACGCGGCGGTCGACTCCGCCGACATGGGAGAACCCGCGAGATTCGACCTTCCTGGGCCGGTCCTGGGCGGCAAGTCCGCTGCGCCGCTCATCTACGATGACAAAATCGCAGAGCTCGACGCGGACGCTCTGATCCGCATGGGTCGGGAGATTGTGGGCATCATCACAGAATACGACCCCTCCATCAAGTGTGGTGTGCAGCTTGAGAGAAAGGTCGAGGAAGTCACCGTAGCCAACTCGAACCGCGGAGGCGGCAACTATCGCAAGACAACCTTGACTGCAATGGCCGATGCCCTGCTGGTAGATGGCAATGACATCTTCGAAGTGATCGGCATGGACGGTTCATGCCGCAGTGACCTCGACCATCGATCCGTCGCGCATGAGATGCTGGAACGCGTGAGACTCGGGCGCAGGATCGCCGAGGTGCACACGGGCCGTATGCAGGTGCTTTTCACCCACCGCGGGATCATGCCCCTCCTCATGGCCCTGCAGTCGGCGCTAAATGGCAAGACCGCGCTGGAAGGCGCATCGCCCTTAGCAGGCAGGATAGGCCAACAGGCACTGGATCCACGAGTCTGCATATACGATGATCCAACTGTGGACTGGGCACTCGGCAGTTGCCCAATAGACGGCGAAGGAGTGCAATCGCGCAGAACGCCCCTTGTAGAGGCAGGAATCGTGAAAGGTTTCTACTACGATCTTCAGACCGCGGGCAGAGCGGGCACATCCAGCACAGGCAATGGCTTCAGGCGGGCCGGCGCCGGCGATTACTTCGAGGGGCAGCCAACCCCCACCCTGACCAATGCCATGGTAGCGCCGGGCAGCGAGAGCCTTGACGACATGATCACATCCATGGATGAAGGCATCATTGTTGACCAAGTGATGGGCGCCGGGCAGGGCAACATACTGACCGGGGACTTCTCCGTCAACGTGCATCTCGGTTTCAAAGTAGAGAAAGGCAAGATCGTAGGCCGCGTGAAGGACACAATGGTCGCTGGCAACGCCATGGAGGCGTTGAACAACATCGCCGCCATCAGCGATTGCGCTGAGTGGGCCTTCGGGGAGTACTCCTCCCCCGCGTTCCTCTTCAGCTCCCTGGGAGTAGCAGCGAAAGGAAGATAAGCAGTCTCCGTTCGGCGTGGGCGCACGGCACCGACCGAGAACGGATCTGCCCACGTCGAACACCGTGACTCACCTCACCAGCCATCCGTAGTCCTGACTGCAATCCACGACATAGTCGACGTACACTGTCTGGTCCTTGATCTGGTACAGGATGAGATACCACCTGCCAACACACATCTTGTGGTACTTGTTGACTGGTACGAACTGGGCATCGAGAAACGGAAAACGCTCCGGCATCGTATGAAGAGAGCGGATAGCGTCGGCCAGCTGGTCTTTCGCCTCTCGAGCGGCAGATGGGCTCTTCTGCGCCAGAAACCGAACGTGGCTAGCCAGCATCTGACGGGCGCGGTCGGAGACAATCACCCTATGCTGAGGCGTCTTTTCCATGTTCCACCTCGGCAATGATGCTCTCTAGGTAGGCGTCCAGTTCCTCTGGAGAGGTCCCGGCGCGACCAGTCAGACGGTCTTCCTCCACGGCCAGCAGTTCCTCGCGTAGTCTCAGCATTTTCTCGCGGCGTTCAAACGCATCTATGTCCATGACCACAAGATCGCCCTCGCCGTTCTTCGTGAGGTACACGGGCTCACCTGAGGACTTGCACAAGGCCGCGATCTCATTGTAGTTCTGCCTGATGCGCGCGGATGGCTTGATCTGCACAGGATCAACTCCCCGTAGCAACATTCTGATCATATTCTACCTCTTTGATGCTATGACATCAAGGTACTGATGCTTGTGTACTGATGCTTGTGCTCCAAACATCGCTTTTCGCACCGATTCCGATGTCCCTCCGGCTGCAGCAGGCCAGCTGAAGAGAGGTTTGCCGCGCTCATCATGCCCGGCGCTCCCGTCTGCCCCATTTCCGGAGCCTTCGGCTCCACTTCCGAATGTGCATGGTGAGAAGCCTCTCCTGGCGCGAAACCGCTGTTGGGGAAGGCCGAAAGGAAACGGAAGTGCAGATGGAGAAAGGCAGCCCTGATATGCAGAACCGCCGGACTTCCTCGGCGTGAAGATGGTGAAGGGGCATGACCAGTAACCGTTTCAGAACCGAGTCTCTGCCTGCGATAATGACAGCTCTCGCAGG
>DAOTAC010000234.1:0-4126 GCA_035382325.1 Bacillota bacterium
TCTTCGCACACGTTATCCACAGATTGATCCACAGTCTGTGCATAAACAGGCCCACAACTGGCGATAATCATGATTGCATGGAATAGGCGATGAAAAATTCATCCGTTTGCAAAGACTATCATAACAGACTTGCGGGTACCAGGACAGTCTGAATGGAAGCGTTTGAAAGGTCCCTGTGGATAACCGTACGTAGATGCGAGTCGCATCGAAACCGCACCAAAACCGCACCGAAAGCGCGAATGGATTGCTGCCTAGACCCGCCCGCCTGGACTGCCTGGATTGCTGCCTAGATCGGCCCGCCTGGACCGCCTGGATCGCTGCTTGACACTGCATGTTTACGTCGCTTATAATTGACGCGGCATGCTTGCGGTGGAGTTTACAGGGAGGAACGCTTGGATGAAACGGACATTTCAACCCAAGGTACGTCGCAGGGCAAAGATTCACGGTTTTCTGGCTCGCATGAGCACGCCCGGCGGTCGGAGAGTGATAAGGCGCAGACGCGCCAGGGGCCGCAAGCGGGTTTCGGCTTAAGCTGACCTGTTGCGTCTCGAAGTTCTGCCGTCGTGCGACGGCTTTTCCTTTCGTATCGGCGTTTGTGGCAGGGGGGCCCCAGCATGCGCGCTCACAGCCTGCGTAGGACCTCGGAGTTTAACAGGGCTTTCCGCGAAGGCAAGGCTGCTGCAGGCAAGTACGTCGTGGTCCATGCTGTGCCCAACGGCCTCGAAATCGTGCGCGTTGGGTTCCCTGTGGGGAAGAAGATGGGGGGCGCTGTGAAGCGCAACAGAGTCAAACGGCTGTTGCGGGAAGCAGTGCGTCTTTCAGGGGCCATGCCAAACCAGGGCTATGACCTCGTTGTCGTACCGAGGCGGCGCATGACTAGCCCAGATCTTCGTTGCGCTGACGTCGTGGCAGATCTGGGCAGAGCACTTGAGCAATTGGGCGTATGCTCGACTCGGGAGATGACGGGGGATCCTGGCGCGTCGCCGCGTGAGGAGGCCAGTGATGCTCGAGAAGCTTGAACTGCAGGTAATTCGGCTATACCGGGTCTACGTCTCTCCTTTGAAGAGAGGTCCGTGTTGTCGTTTTGTACCCACGTGTTCGCAATACGCCGAGGAGGCAGTTAGGAAACACGGGGCACTCCGGGGTTCGTGCCTAGCCCTCTGGCGACTTCTCAGATGCCACCCGTTCAGTCGGGGAGGATACGATCCCGTTCCATAGAGCCGACTACTACCATATTACCAGCTACAGTCCTCTGACTGAAAGGGGGAGGCTGCATTGAGCATCACCTCGGTGATGGAGAGCATTCTGCGGTACTTTACGCACCTTACCGGCAATCTCGGGTGGGCGATCATAATAATCACAGTGCTGATCAAGGCGATTCTCCATCCGCTGCAGGTAAATCAGATTAAGATGATGGAAGGCATGAAGGCGCTTACCCCGAAAATCAAGGAACTGGAACAGAAGTACAAGGGGCAACCGCAGGAATACCAACAGCGCCTTGCAGAACTGTACCGCGATAACAAGGTCAACCCTATGGCCGGGTGCCTTCCGGCTCTGATCCCACTACCCGTGCTCGTCGTGTTCTTCCGAGTACTGCAGAACAAGGCTTTTGTCGATAGTTTCGGCGCGGCCAAGACTAGTTTTCTCTGGTTGCCAAGTCTCAGCGCTCCCGACCCGTGGATTCTGCCCATCCTGTCGGCGGCCACGATGTGGTTTTCCATGACTCAGTCTACAACAGATCAATCACAGAAGACGATGACCATCGTGATGCCGCTGTTCTTCGGTTGGTTCACCAGAACCATGCCCTCAGGGGCGGCCGTTTACTGGGTCGCTACGAACGTTGTCAGCATACTCCAACATTACTTGATCCAGAGGCAACTGGCTGCGCCTAAGAAGGGAGTCAGCTAGATGGAACCAATAGAGGTTGCTGGCAAGACGGTGGACGAGGCAGTTCAAACCGGATTGTCGTCCCTCGGGTTGAGGAAGGATCAGGTCGAGATAGAGGTCATAGATGAGGGTTCTCGCGGATTCCTGGGCCTGGTTGGTTTCCGGCACGCGAGAGTCCGCATTCGAGCGTTGAACGCGGGTTCTACCTCGGTCGGCGATACGGCCTCTGGCCGCACATGCCCGAGACCACGTCTGCAGACGGCGCAGAACGCATCCGCATTGCCGGAGGATGGCTCGAGTGGAGACGTTGCCGGGCAGCGTGGCATTTGCGTACGCGGAGTTGACGCCGACCATGGCTACATCGATAGACGCGCTGTGGATGAGGGCGACTTGAGCTGCGGCGCGAAGTTCCTCGAGGGACTTGTGTCGGTCATGGGCCTAGACGCCGAGGTGCGCGAGTTTCCCGAGGAAGACATCACAATGCTTGAGGTCGAGGGCAAGTCGCTCGGAGTGCTCATCGGTCGACACGGGGAGACGCTTGATTCAATACAGTATCTGGTCAACCTCGCAGCCAACAGGGCCATTCGGGCCTCTGGCGAGGAGGAGCGGGTCAGGTACGTTGTGGATGTTGCAGGCTACAGGAGGAAGCGAGAAGAGACCCTCAGAGCCATGGCAGTGGAAGCCACAGATAAGGTAATTGAAGACAGGAAAAAGCAAATACTGGAACCCATGTCGGCTCTGGAGCGGCGCATTGTCCACATGGCTCTCAAGGATGTTAACGGCGTCGTAACTCATTCAGAGGGTCGTGAGCCCTACAGGCGGATAGTGATATCGCCCACCGAATAGCAGAAGAAATGCTGAAAATGCGATATTGTGAAAGTGCGTGTTCAAAAAGCGCGCACTTTCTTTTATGCTGATATATGAAGCGGATTGTTTCACGTGAAACAATTGTCGGGATTAGCGATCCCGAGATCGACGCGCGGGAGGTGCGGATGTGTCGGACTGGACGGCATACGCTGCTGACACTATTGCAGCCGTGGCTACACCTCTGGGGATGGGCGGCATAGCCATTGTCAGGGTGTCGGGATCAAGTGCCCAGCAGGTGGTGGACAGAGTGTTCAGACCCGTCCGTCGGCATCGGAGCGGCGAATCGTTGCCTGAACACCGCCGCGGATGGCACGCGACCTATGGTCGAGTTTATGACTCTTCCGGAGAGTTCATCGACGAGGCTATTATGCTGTCGATGCCTGGCCCGGCTTCGTACACTAGGGAAGACGTTGTTGAGCTGAGTTGCCACGGTGGACCTGCGGTCGTACGGGCAGTGTTGCAGGCGGTACTGGACGCCGGAGCGCGCCACGCGGGGCCCGGGGAGTTCACAAAACGGGCCTTTCTTAATGGACGCATAGGCCTGGGACAAGCTGAAGCCATACTGCAGGTCATAAATGCGCGCACTGAGCGGGCCCGGCGCTCCGCCTCGGCCTTCCTATCCGGGAAATCTGGCCGCATGGCACAAGAGTCGCGAGAGGCCGTGGCTCAGCTCATTACCATCATCGAGGCTTCCTTGGATTTTCCCGAGGACGACATTCCCGAGATGCAATTGCTAGAGATCGGCAATGAGGCCCGGCGCATTGCCATGGACCTATGTCGTGCTGCTTCTGACGCGCACAGAGGCCGGGTTCTCTGGGAAGGCGCCAGTGTTGCAATTGTCGGAAGGCCTAACGTGGGGAAATCACGTCTGCTCAACGCTCTGCTGCGCGAAGAGAGGGCGATCGTATCGGAACGGCCCGGCACTACCAGGGACACGGTGTCGGAGGTAGCCAACATCCGCGGTATTCCCATACGCCTGATAGACACTGCGGGAATGCGCGAGGCGGCCGATCCTTTGGAGCGGATCGGTGTCGAACGCGCCAGGGGTGCACTGGCCGATGCTGATATCGCCTTGGCTGTGATCGATGGGTCAATACGGCTCGTTCAGGAGGACTTCGACATCGTGGGGTCCACATACGAAGACCGCACGGTAGTCGTTGTCAACAAGTCGGATCGTCCCGCAGCGTTCGCTGATGAGGATCTTGGGCAGCACGTGGGCAACCGACGCATCTTGCGAGTCTCAGCACTTACAAGGAGCGGAATAGATCAGTTAGAAGCGGAAATTGAGGCGCTGGCCATGGCGCGGCATGCCGATGTCGGGGAGGGAATCCAGTCATTCGGGGCGCGCAGGGCTGACTGCCTTCGTAGGGCG
>DAOTAC010000235.1:0-4115 GCA_035382325.1 Bacillota bacterium
CGCGTCGATGAGGTCAAGGCGAGTGGTGGCCGTGCCGTCCGCGCCGATCACTGCGATGACGCGAGCCTGCTCCGCCAGCCTATCGTAACCCACAAACTCGGTAGTCGCTTCCCCTATGGCCGCGTGGTACCTCTCCGACGTTTCGTCCAGATACGCATTCTCGCCCCGAGCTGCCCGCGCCCGCTCGCGCTGGGCCTCCATGGCTCTGTCGAAACCGCTCTGATCCACCGTGAGGCCGCGTTCGCCGGCGATCTCCACTGTCAGTTCAAATGGAAAACCGAATGTATCGTACAAACGGAACGCATCCGCCCCAGGCACACACGACCCGCCCTCCGACTGCACGCGGGCGATCACCGATTCCAGCACTGCCGATCCCTGATCCAAGGCGACCAGGAACCGCTCTTCCTCCAGCTGGATGCTGCGCAGAATGCGCTCGCGGTCATCGGCAAGCTCCGGGTAGGTGTTGCCCATGACGTCTATGGCGGTGCCCGCTACCTTCGGCAGGAACACACCTTCGATACCGATCAGCTTGCCAAAACGCGCAGCTCGGCGCAGGAGCCGACGGAGCACATATCCACGGCCCTCGTTGGTGGGCAGGATGCCGTCGCCCACCATGAAAACAGACGCCCTGACATGGTCAGTGATAACCCGAACCGCCATGTCGGACAGACCGCCCTCACCATAGGTTACGCCGGCCAGCCCGGCTGCCAAGTCGCGTATGATCCGAGTTTCATCGGTATCGAATATCGTGGGCACATTCTGCAGCACGGCTGCGACGCGCTCCAGCCCCATCCCGGTGTCAATGCCCTTGTGCTCAAGCGGAGTGTAGTTACCCTGCTCGTCGCGGTGGAACTGTATGAAGACTAGATTCCAGATCTCGATGAACCTGCCGCAATCGCAGTCCAGGCCGCAATCGGCGGACCCGCAGCCTACGTCGGCGCCGCGGTCGACATGTATCTCCGAACACGGACCGCACGGCCCGACCCCGATCTCCCAGAAGTTATCTTTCTTGCCCTTGCGGACTATCCTGTCTGCGGGTACGCCCACAGTCTTGTTCCATATCTCAAATGCCTCATCGTCATCAAGGTAGATGGTGATCCAAAGCTGCTCGGGGCTGAACCCAAGCACTCGAGTGACGAATTCCCAGCCCCAGGTGATGGCCTCCGTCTTGAAGTAGTCACCAAATGAGAAGTTCCCGAGCATCTCAAAGAATGTTGCGTGACGCGTGGTCCGCCCGACGTTTTCAATGTCGCCGGTACGCACGCACTTTTGACACGTGGTGGCGCGGGAGTGATCTGGTTTCGCCGTGCCCAGGAAGTACGGCTTGAACGGAACCATTCCGGCAGCCGTAAGCAGCAATGTAGGATCGCCTGCCGGGATCAACGATGCCGACGGCAAAATCCTGTGCCCCCGGGACTCAAAGAACTTCAGATAGGCCTGCCTCAATTCGTCAGTCTTCATAAGCAACACCTCACTTGCACGGCCAAAGCAGCATCGAATGCGCCGCGGCGACCGCCCGTTCGGACTGTCGCCGATTCTCAAATCACCTTATCATAACAACGGTTCACACACAATGGTCTACCTGCAGAGGTCACATATGTCAGGCTCCTAAGGCCGCAGCGCCGTGCGTCTACTCAAGAATCTCCCACTTTACGTCGATAGGTACTGCCTTCTCCAACATCACGTCCACCTGGCAGTACTTCTCGCGCGCCAGCGCAACCGCCCATTCTACGTCGGCATCGCGCAAGTTGCTGCCTGAAAGCTCCAACACGGCGTCGATCTTCGTGAACACAGTGGGCGGCTCAGGCGCCCGCTGCGCGTCTATCCTCATCGATACCTTACTTACGTCAAGCCTCTTCTTGAGCAGGAGCGACTTCACAGTCATGCAGAAACACCCGCCGAACCCGAACAGAAACGTCTCCATGGGAGTAGCAGCAGCGGCTACCTGCCCCTCCCTCGTGGTGTCCATGACCACCCAGTGATTAGTGTCGGACTTCGCCATCATGGTCAATCCGTCCACATTGACTATCTCAGCACGCATGAGTCCTCCTCCTTATACCATCCCGATTCGTCTACTTCGTGAGGTGGTAGAGTGATTTACTTTCTACAAGGTCGACCCTTCTCCTCCGTGCTCCGCCCCAGCACCCTCCAGGGGCCCAGGCGCACGTGACCGAAAAGGCCCCCTACCGGGCCGGGTCCACCAGCAGGCGTTGGCCCAGGATGAACAACACAGCCGTAACAGGCACTGCCAATAACATGCCGACCACACCGAACAGCGCGCCACCAACAAGCAGCGCCCCGATGACCACCAGAGGGTGCAGGCCTACGCAGTCTCCAACGATTTTGGGCGAGACCACTGCCGACTCAATCTGCTGAATTGCAACGAACACCGTTGCGGCAACGAGTGCAGTCACTGAGGACTTCTGAGCGGCCAGAAGGACGGCTGGAACCAGCGCAAGTACCGGGCCGAAGTAGGGGATTATCTCGAGTATGCCGGTCAGAAACCCAATCGGGAGGGCGTACCGCACGCCCAAAAGCGCGAGGGAGGTCCCGGTCGCCAACCCCACGAACGTGCATACGATGACTTGTCCTCTGACCCAGCCGGCCAGCGCCCTGTCGATATCCGATATAACACTCATAATCCTGTTGCGCGAAACCGCAGGAAGCCACGAGGCGAACCTCTCGCGAATGGCGTCCACATCGCGCGTCAGGTAGAACGCGATTACCGGTGCCAGCACTATGTTGACCAGCTGCGATGTGAGCGCCGACACAGCGCGCCCTGCTGCCCGCGCCACCTCGCTGATGTAGACCTCAGCACGGTCCACGGCCGCGGTCGCCAGTCGCGATGCAGCCCCCTCAGGAAGGAGTTGCAGTCGGCGCCGCCAATCGGCAGCCAGCCCGTCGGCGCTTGCGTCGGGCGAGAATGCTCCCACGATTTCATCGAGTTGTGTAGCCAGGGGCGGCAGCACGAACGCAAGCGAAAAGCCGATCACAGCAGCCACCAGCACGTACGCAGTAAAGATAGCGGCAGCCCGGGGCGCTCCACGCTGCTCGGCCATTCTCACCAACGGACTTATAATGTAGCCGATCCCTATGGCAAAGAAAAATGGTATGAATGCGCGCCTGACCCGGTAGGCGAAAAGAAGCAGCGCGAGCACGGCGAGTGCCGTGCCGAGCGAACGCAAGATCCCGGCATGTTTCGACGGCGCCATGCTCGCACCTCAGCGCAAATGGACCGGCCCGAGCGCGGCGCGTCCGGAACCGGTCCGTATCTTGGCGGCAGTTCAGTCCGAGTCGTCACCGGACCTGAAGCGCCGCCCCATCGATTGCATCGCTTCGACTACGGGCTCAGCGTACGACCTCCGTCTGGAGACAGTCCGGCTGACCGTGCGCTGGGTGCCCATGGGAGTCTCAGTCGATAGCTCCTCGTGGACGATCTTCTTGCCGGAACGGGACGAGTTCATCAACATGAGCACGCCTAGACCTGCGCCAATGAGACTGCCGGTAATGAGCGCCCTCCACAACCTTCTGATGGTCGTTCCCTCCTCTCGCAGGACGTATTATGCCCCTTGCGCAAGGAGAGTAAACCATTGTTAGGCGTCTGCCTCC
Source organism: Bacillota bacterium (assembly GCA_035382325.1). Classification (GTDB taxonomy): domain Bacteria; phylum Bacillota; class DTU025; order DTU025; family DTU025; genus UBA5389. The sequence continues at coordinate 3,610 of DAOTAC010000235.1, forward strand.
TCGCCGTGGTCGTGCTCTTCTACGACAATCGAAGCAGGGTCAATGCCCAATCCGTCGCCGCCATGCTTCTCAATGTAGTCTTTAATCGCCAGGTGCAGCGCATCGGCAGCCAGGTTGGAGCAGTGCATCTTGACCGGAGGCAGCCCACCGAGGGCCACTGCGACAGCCTTGTTCGAGATATCGAGCGCCTCCTTGAGGCTCCTACCCTTAACCAGCTCCGTCACCATACTCGAAGTGGCGATCGCCGCTCCGCACCCGAAGGTCTTAAACTTGATATCCTGGATGACTCCGTCCTCGACTTTAATCGCTATTCTCATTATGTCGCCGCATACAGGGTTCCCAACCTGACCCACACCGTCAGCGTCCGGAATGTCGCCAACATTGCGTGGATTAGTGAAGTGATCCATTACCTTATCGTTGTACAATTCTCACACCTCCTGCCGACTGCGGCACGAAGAGGATCATGTTGCCGCAGCCCAAGACGCATCCTTTGGTTCTCCTGCTCT
>DAOTAC010000236.1:0-4046 GCA_035382325.1 Bacillota bacterium
GGGTTCTACTTCTCGCGCGATTCGTCCATACTCACTCCGCTGCCTCTGCCGGCGTCCACTGTGGTGATGGCCAGGTTCGGGGTAGTGCTGATCAATGAATACATCACGCTGGCGCTGGTGCTAGTGCCGGCCTTCTGTGTATATGGAATACGATCGGGCGCAGGTTTGCTCTACTGGATAACGTGCATACCAGTGTTTCTGCTGACGCCGGTGATTCCCCTGGCTATCGACGCCGCAGTGGCCATACTGCTCATGCGTTTTGTGAATGTGCGCAAGAACCGAACGTTGTTCATGTTCCTTGGCACAGCCATCTTCCTCGGGCTGTATTTCTGGTTTCAGTACTACATCATGCACCAGGCGCCCCAAAGCGAGGCCGACATGCTCAACTACCTAATGACTGTGCAGGACAGCCTGTCGCGGTCGATGGCCATGCGCTTTCCGCCCAGCCTTTGGGCTTCGTTCTCGCTGTCGAAGGCGGGCACTGCCGCTGGGCTCGGGAACCTGGCCATCCTGGTTGCAGTGTCTGCCGGCGCGCTCCTTCTGGCGTTGGCTCTCGGTTCACGGCTGTTCTATGCAGCCCTTGCAGCCGGCGGCGAGGTGGCGGTATCCGCCGCCGGTCGCAAAGTGGGGCGCTGGGGCCGCCGTCAGCCGACCCAAACCGCCGGGGATTTGGCTCTGCCCGCCGCGTGGTGGGTGCAGCGTTCGCCGGAGGTCGCGATAGCTCTCAAGGACATGTGGCTGTTTGTGCGCACACCGACGTATTTACTGAACGGCCTCGCTAATGTGCTGGTATTCCCGGGCCTGCTAGCTGTGTGGTTCATTGCGGGAGGTCGAGGGGGAGTGGGAGGGGGCGCGGGAGTTGGCAACCCGTTCGCCGAGATCCCCGGGTTTGCCGCTTTCATGTCATCGCCTGAATTTGCAGCCGCCCGCGCGCTGGCCTTCGCCGGCGCAATCCTGTTTGTGTCCGGGATCAACGCAGTGGCTTCGTCCGCGTTCTCCCGTGATGGGATGCAGTACTGGGTGTACAAGGTGATCCCTGTATCGTTCCGGCGTCAGGTGATCGGGAAGATCATGTTTGCGCTGGCGTTTCAGTTTGCGTCCATGTTGCCGCTCGTGGTGGTGATGCAGCTGATTCTCCGGCTTGACCTGGCGGCGCTTGCGGCGGGCGTGTTGATCGGGGTGGCGGGGTCGACGTGGGCGTCGCTCACATCGCTGTATGTCGACATGATGCGCCCCTACCTCACCTGGGACAACCCTCAGAGGGCGATGAAGAGCAACCTGAACGCACTCATCGCCATGGCTGCGGTGACGGTCGTAGCAGTGGGGGCGGGATACGCCATTGTGAAGGCGTTGTCGGCAGGCCTGGACCAGCACGCGGTCATCTGGTGTACGTTCGTGTTTTTCGCGGCATTGTCGATTCTATCATATCGCCTGCTGATGTCAGGAGCGGGGCGGGCATTTCGCCGCGTGGAGTTGTAGGCACGTAGAGTTGTAGGCACGTAGAGTTGTAGGCACGTGGAGTTGCGGCCGCGTGGAGTTGTAGGGTTTGGGACCGCGCGGTCTGTAGCTATCTATGCATTACCCACATCGCTGGGAAGGATCCGAGTCTTGGCCATTGACCGAACAGCTCACGCAGTGAGCGTGCCCGCGCCAGAAGGTGCCGGCTGGTGTTGATAAGGGCCCTGCGCAGGTCTTTAGGGAAAACCGCGTTTGGCAGGGGGTTAGCGAACCTGCAAGAAGTATGTACGGTCTTGGACGGAACCTGTTCAGATACGAACAAGATGCTATTTGCTGCTGGGAGTGTTCGTCTTTGAGACTTTGGAGAGGAATCATCGAAGAGTACAGGGAATTCATACCGTTTGGCGCGGGCGCGCCCATTGTCACGTTGCTCGAAGGCGGAACGCCTCTTGTCCCTGCGCCTGCTCTGGCCCGGCGGCTGGGCGTTCGAGCCGATATCCGTCTTAAGCTGGAGGGCGCGAACCCCACCGGATCGTTCAAGGATCGCGGGATGACTGCAGCGATCACCAAAGCGGTCGCGGACGGTGCCCGCGTGGTCATATGCGCTTCCACCGGCAACACTTCGGCCTCTGCCGCGGCCTACGCTGCCCGCGCGGGGCTTCGCTGTGTTGTGGTGATACCGGATGGGGCCATAGCCATGGGCAAGCTGGCGCAGGCCATTGCCCACGGGGCCGAGGTCGTGCCGATCAGGGGCAACTTCGATCAGGCCCTGGCGATTGTGAGGGAAATGGCCGATGCAGGGATCGCCACTTTGGTCAATTCGGTCAATCCGTGGCGCATTGAAGGCCAGAAGACCGCCGCTTTCGAAATAGTGGATCAGCTCACCTCGGGCGGACATGGCGCGCCGGGCACGGAGCGCTCGGCTGGCATCACCCCGGATTGGCTGGCGATTCCCGTGGGCAATGCAGGCAACATCACAGCGTACTGGAAGGGCTTCTCGGAGTATGCCGCCGCCGGTCGGATCGGCGCGTTGCCTCGGATGGCTGGATTTGAGGCTGCCGGGGCCGCCCCCATAGTGCTGGGCAGGCCGGTGGAGCACCCGGAGACCATAGCCACTGCCATCAGAATCGGAAACCCTGCGAGCTGGGCGAGCGCTCGGGCTGCCGCCGATGACTCCGGAGGGTTTATTGACTCCGTAACGGACGAGGAGATTCTCGACGCCTACCGCCTGCTGGCGCAGACTGAAGGCGTTTTTGCTGAACCCGCCTCGTGCGCTTGTGTAGCCGGGCTCGTCAAGATGGCTCGCGATGGTCGCCTCAAAGACGGGCAGTGTGCCGTAGCCGTGCTCACCGGCAACGGCCTGAAGGATCCGTCTACGGCTATTCAGCAGGCGCCTCGGGTCCGCGGCGCCATAAACGCCGATTACGAAAGCGTCTCAAGTGAGGTGTTGACGTATGCCGGTCGATAGGGTCATAGTTCGCGCGCCGGCTACTTCGGCCAACATGGGGCCGGGATTCGATGCTTTGGGGTTTGCCATGGAACTCCGTGACGAGGTGATGTTCGAGCGCGCGTCCGACGGGGAGTCCAGCGCGATCACAGTTGACCCAGACGGTAGGCAGGTTTCGCTGGGAATCCCCACAGGCAGCGACAACTTGGCACTTCGGGCATTTGCGGCTGCGTTTCGTGACGCAGGCCAGGCAGCGCCGGCGGTGCGGGTGTGTATCGTCAACCGCATACCTGTGGCTCGAGGCCTCGGAAGCAGCGCGTCGGCCATCGTCGCGGGGCTCATGGCCGCCGATGCCTTCATGGGCATCGCTCCCGACCTACAGCGGCTATTGAGCACGGCCGCCCGGATCGAGGGGCACCCCGACAATACTGCAGCTTGCATACTTGGCGGGATCACCGCGTCCTCCTTCGTAGGGGCACGCGTGCTGTGGGCCAGGGTTCCGGTGCACGGCAGCCTGCGCGCTGTAGTGGCCGTGCCTGATTTCCCCGTGTCTACCAGGGCCGCCCGGAACGTGCTGCCAGGCAGTGTGCCGCATTCCGACGCTGTGTTCAACGTGGGGCGTACGGCCCTGCTCGTGGCCTCGCTGGCATCGGGCGACTATGCCAACTTGCGGTATGCCTTTGACGACCGACTTCACCAACCGTACCGCTCCGGATTGGTGCCCGGAATGATCAACGCCATGAAGGCGGCGTGTGATTCAGGCGCGATAGGTTCGTACATGAGCGGCGCAGGCCCATCCATAATGGCCCTGATTGACCGTGATGGGCTGGCGGAGCCAGTGGCTTTTGCAATGAGGGAGGCTTTCGCGCGCGTCAGGGTAAACGCCTTAACCATGGATTTGCCAATGGCCGAATCGGGCGCTGCATTTGAAGTTGTGTAGATGGCATATGAAGCTCGCTTCAGTGAGAGACTGGATGGAACCGACGGGCGGTGACGCAGGTGGAATTGCCGGCCTACTTTGGCCTGGGCTCGAACCTCGGCGATAGACTGGGATACCTGGCGCGGGCATGCGAGATGATGTACAATGCTCCGGGGTTCGCGCGGCACGCCGTGTCGAGGGTATACGAGACTGAACCCTGGG
>DAOTAC010000237.1:0-4024 GCA_035382325.1 Bacillota bacterium
ATCTGCAGATCTGCCACAGCCACTACCAGGTCGGGTCGTTTGGCCACGACGGCCTCGATGTTGATGTTGTAATCCCCGATCTTGTCGATTTTCTTGGCAACTTCCGGGTAGTCGCATGCAGATGTGACCCCGACGACTTTGTCGCCGAGCCCCAGGGCAAACAGGATTTCGGTGTTGCTTGGTGCAAGAGACACAATCCTTACAGGTTCGCGAGGAATCTCGATGGTGGCACCGGTGTCGTCCACGATCGAAACCGGATACCCGCCCGCCGCGTGTACCGAACCTGCCGCGGCCACGAGCGCGACGAACAGGATCGCCACAGCCGACCTGCGCAGCCATGACGAAACAGGAGATTTGCTCATCCCGAGCAGCCGAGACCAACTGGACATAGGATTCCTGGACATCTCAGTAACACTCCTTCTCCGGCGCGTGCCGCACGGCTCTTCGCGCCGGCGGTCGCGCACATAAAAACACCCTGCTCACCGGCGAGTGAACAGGGGAGAAGTCGGTACGGTCTGCGCCCCGAAAACCCGGTCAACGCAGCACCTTCCGCATCCCCCTTATCCTCGAAGGTGGAGTCGGCAAGCTCGGTGGGCAGGTTTCCTGACTTCCGGGTCGTCGCCTGCGCGCGTCTTCCCCCTGCCGCACGTGGCAAGAGTGACATCAAATGCGCCTCGGCTCACCGGATACAGTGGCGGGACCGCGGGCTTGGCCCGGCGCTGCGCGACGTCGCCTCGTTCGACGCTCCTCCTGCTCGGAGTCACGCCCGACGCGCTCATGCGCCCGGCTGCCACTTCCCTTTCACCCGCTTGCGCGGGCACCCACCGGCATTCCGTTATTCAGGTGTTACTGTGTATATCCTAGCACAACCGCCGATTTTGGCCAAGATAGCGATGAGCACAGGAGTCGGCCCGCGGATCGCGAATAGTAGCTCGACACAATCCGGACCGCCCGGCAATCGTAAGGCGGTCGCAGCGCTCATTGAAGCCCAGTCACTTGAGATAGACACTGTGAGCGGCGCGACCATCACCACCCGGGCCTTTCTCAAGTCCGTGGGAAATGCGCTAGCGAAGTAGAGGTGACATGGCGCTGCAGCACACATCAGCCGAATCGCTGAACCTGGGGATGGACACAGTGATGACCCACCGGGCTTTCGGCAGGCATGCCGCTGAAGCCATTCAGGCCGTAAAGCAGGAGGCCGCGCGGCTCGAGGGCATGCTGAGCCGTTTCATGCCCGAAAGCGACATATCCGCAATCAATGAGTCGGCAGGACATGCGTGCTGCAGTGTCGGTCTTGAGACATACGATGTGCTGTCGTGTGCGACCGAGCTGTCGACGGCATGCCAGGGGCTCTTTGACGTGACTATTGGGCCGCTGGTAGACCTGTGGGGCATCGGCCACGGCGCCCTGCGCCCTCCTGCCGAGGCCGAGATCCACCGGGCGCGCTGCATGGTGAACTATCTGGATCTGCTGCTGGACCCGGTCCTGCGGACGGCGGGCCTGCGCAGGACGGGGCAGTCCATCGATCTCGGGGGCATCGGCAAAGGCTACGCCGCCGACAGGTTCATCCAGGTGTTCAGGGAGTACAACGTGTCGTCGGCCTTCACAAACATAGGAGGCAATGTGGCGGCGCTGGGCGCGCGGCCCGACGGATCCGCCTGGCGCGTCGGCATTCAGCATCCCCGGCAGACGGACTTGCTGATCGGTCTGGTGTCGGTGAAGGACAAGGCGGTGGTCACTTCAGGCGACTACCAGCGCTTCTTCGCCGACGGCGAAGGTAACAGATACCACCACATACTGGACCCAACCACCGGGTACCCGGCCAAATCAGGATTGACCGGCGTAACTGTGGTCGCCCACAACTCCGGCAGCGGATCAATGATTGCCGATGCGCTATCCACAGCGGTGTTCATTGCCGGGCTGGACAGGGGGCTTGCGCTGATCAGTGGGTATCCGGAGGTTGAGGCTCTCTTCGTCGACGCGGAGCCGACCCGTGCGGGGCTATCGGTCTGGGTCACCCGAGGCCTGAGAGATTGTTTCTCTGCTGCTCAAGACGTGAGCGTCCATATTGTCTAGCAGACAAAAGGGGGGAATGAGATGCTCAAGGTAATCATGTGGATCGTTGCCGGACTAGTCATTCTATTTGTGGGAGCAGGGCTCCTAGATGCGCCCGGTCGCAAGGCCGGCGAAAGGCTTCAGGTTGGCAAGGTGGACTTCTCGAGTCTCAAAGATGGCATCTACGAAGGGCAGTACATGGGTGGGCGCTGGTCAAACAAGGTCCGGGTGACGGTAGCGTCAGGAAAGGTTACCGGGATCGGAATATTACGAGATGTCTGGTTCCGCAAGCCCGAGCTGACAGAGCAAGTGGTTAGCGACGTCATCAAGTCTCAGTCGCTGGAAGTGGATATCGTGAGCGGCGCCACCGTCACCACCCGGGCCTACCTCAAGGCCGTGGAGAACGCGCTCGCCGAAAAGAAGTAACACCTGAGGGATGATGATGCTGTCGCCGGTTCTGGCGCAGGGCAAGCGTGGTTCAGGCCAGAACCCGTTCATCGCCGAGACGTCTGGTGATGCGCGACGAGTCCATGTACTCCAGCAGTGCCACTGCGTATTTCCGAGAGTTCCCGCATGAGTCGCGAAACTCGGCTGCCGTAAACGCGCGGCCATCGCGCCCGAGCTCGCGAGCGAATTCGAGCGCCCGGGCGATCGCGTCGCGGTGGAAGAGCAGCTCAGGCCCAACGCGCATCACCACTCCTGTGTCAATCAGGTAGTCGAGCACTGCCTGGGGAGCCCCTCCGGCCATCGCCTCGGCTCGCTCAGGCGGCGACATAAGAGAGGAGGCGAACGCGTCCTCAATTCGGTGCGCCCACACCTGCTGCTCCGGGCTGAGGGTCACTGTGTGAGACGGCAGCGCCGCCAAGGCGCCCTGTTCGCGCACGATGCCGTCTGCCGCCGCCCTGGACATGGCCAGTGTGAACCATTTGGAGTCCCATCCGGGAAATGCCCTGGTCCGCAATTCCTCCCTGGCCATCCCGGCCCTAAGAGGCTCGCGGGCGTGGAAGTCTGCCAGCAGTTCATGCATTCGGCTCTCGATATCGTTCCAGTCATCCGAGGTCAAGAATCCCCGCTGCTCGCTGTCGCCCGAACTGCCCAAGCCGCCCAGGCCACCCGAGCCGCCCAGACCCACAATCGCGCCCGTGGTCGCCCCCCGTTCTAGCAGTTGGCGCACGCTCGCCTCTTCACGGAACATGGCCCGCGCCACATCCGCGGCAGTCGCCGGGCGAGCATACTCCCGAAGAGCACGATGCACAAACAGTGTTACTAGGTCTGCGTCGCTCCCCGCCGATAATGTTTCGAACTCCCCCACGATCTCCGGGCGAAACCGCCGCACCCGGCCTCGCGCAACGGCCAGGATCCGCCCTCCCCCGGCTGTGGACATAGGCGAGTAGGTGCGCACGATAAACCGGTCGCCCCGCGCCGCAACACCGTCGCACTCCTCCAGTTCCAGCTGGACAAAGGTGGTCTCCCCGGGGAAAGCCGCGTCGCCTCCGATCACCCTGACCCTGCATGTGGCCTCGGCGGTGCCCATATGAAGATGCATGCGGTCGCCATGCTCCACCGGCGCCGCCGACGTAAGCAACGTCAGCTCTGCGTCGAACAGCCGCGACGGCTCCAGGATCCCCGGAGTCGCCAATACCATGCCACGCTCGATCTCGCCCCGTTCCAGCCCGGCCAGGTTGAGCGCGACCCGCTGCCCGCGTTCGGCTGCCTCCACGGGCACGTCATGTACCTGCACTTGCCTTGCCCGAACGGGTTTCTTCGCAGGAAGCAGTTCCAAGCGGTCGCCAGGCTTGATCGAGCCCCCAATGAGGGTACCCGTAACCACTGTGCCGTGGCCCGATATTGCGAATACGCGGTCGATAGGAAGACGGGTGCAGCTTAGGCGCTCGGGCGCAGAGGCTGATGCGGCTCGGTCCAAAGCCAGGTCCAGCTGGTGCAGTAGTTCATCCAGGCCCTGTCCGGT
>DAOTAC010000238.1:0-4013 GCA_035382325.1 Bacillota bacterium
CGAAGGGCCACCTGACCGCCTCCAAATCACGAAAATCGGGGGGTATCCGACGGGTCTGGGCAGTGAAGCAGGCGGGCGGGCTGACATAATATCCCGCATCATGGCTCAAGTTGGTAATGGCGCGCAAGTGATGGCGCGTAGTGCCATCGATTCGCCAATAAATCGGCGGTATCCGGCCCCGATGGCCCCTTTTGCGGGGTCGATTCGCCTCCCGGGGACCCCGGCCCAAATCGATGTACTCAAAAGTTGCGTTTTTCGCCGAAAGTATTGTCAATAAGTGACGGTATCCCTGGGCGGATACCCCCGGGGGTATATCACTGAGCCACAGCAGTCGTCTTTCCGTCCCTCAGCACGCCCCCGGATCTATCCCCGGACTTATCCCTGGGCCTATTCCTGGACTTACCCGCGGTTCTATCCCTGGACCCCTGGACCCAGTGCGATTCCGACTGCTTCCGCTGTGGCCCCGGCGAGACCACACGCCTGAATGCGGGGGATGTGCCACCCCGAAAACCACAATCCCTGCACGCACCCGACGGCCGGACGGCCGAACGGTCAACGGTGAGCGTTGACACCCCACCTGGCCGGTGATAACATCTGTGCCTAGAGTGCATAATGCGCCAATATTGACGGAGCAGGCGATTGACTGAAGCCGCGCTGAACGTCCGCAGCCCATTGCAAGAGGGAGTGCGGCGTCAAGTGCGATGCTTTCCGTGTCAGTGGGGCTGGGCCAGAGATGGCAGCGGGTGATTAAGCAAGCCCGTGGGACCGCGACTTCAAGTCACGGTTCCGCGGGCTTTTCGCGTACTCTGGTATGTCGGCGTATGGAGGGCCCGACGCAACCGAACACTCAAAGCGGAGGTACTGCCGTGTCAACAGCCATTGATGTCAAGAACCTGTCTGGGCTGACAAGCGAGGAAGCCCAGAGGCGGCTTGCAGCCGAGGGGCCTAATGAACTACCTTCGGGCAAGAAGCGTTCGCTCCTCCACATCGTCCTCGAGGTCGTTCGCGAGCCCATGTTTCTATTGCTCGTGGGATGCGGAGCACTCTATCTCCTGCTAGGAGATCATCAGGAAGCTCTGATGCTGCTCAGCTTCGTGTTCGTGGTCATGGGCATCACTATCTACCAGGAGCGAAAGACCGAAAACGCATTGGAGGCCCTACGTGATCTGTCCAGCCCGCGAGCTCTGGTTATCCGCGACGGCCGGCAGACGAGGATCCCGGGACGCGAAGTTGTGCGCGGCGATGTCGTGCTGATGTCGGAAGGCGACCGAGTGCCGGCCGATTCCGTGCTGCTGTGGACTATGAACCTCTCGGTCAACGAGTCGCTGCTCACCGGCGAATCGCTCCCCGTGCGGAAGTCGTCGATCGAAGGAACTGCAGAATCTACAGAGATGGAACGACCGGGCGGCGAAGATACGCCCTTCGTGTACTCAGGAACCCTGGTCGTTCAGGGCCAAGGCGTAGCGGAGGTCAAGTGCACCGGGGCCAGAACCGAAATCGGTCGCATAGGCAAGGCATTACAAACAGTGGAGGCAGAGGAGACCGCCCTAAACCGCGAGACCGGGCGCATGGTTCGCACCTGGGCCATGCTCGGCTTTGTGCTCTTCGCAGCAGTAGTCATCGTGTATGGGCTCACTCGGGCCAACTGGATCCAGGGCCTTCTGGCAGGGATCACGCTTGCCATGGCGATGCTGCCTGAGGAATTCCCTGTAGTCCTCACAATCTTCCTGGCACTGGGCGCATGGAGGATGTCGCAGAAGAACGTGCTCACTCGCAGAACTCCCGCCATTGAAACCCTCGGGGCGGCCACAGTGCTGTGCGTCGACAAGACCGGCACCCTTACGCAGAACCGGATGTCGGTGAGCAGGTTGCTTGCACGAGACGAGTGCTATGACGCCGATTTGGGCGGGTCGAATCTTCCCGAGGAGTTCCACGAGCTGATCGAGTTCGGAATACTGGCCAGCGAGAAGGACCCGTTCGACCCCATGGAACAGGCGCTGCGCCAGTTCGGACAGAAGCATCTGGTGGACACAGAACACCTGCACGACGACTGGACATTGGTCCAAGAGTATGCGCTCTCACGTGAGCTCCTGGCGCTGTCGCATGTGTGGATGATGCCAAACGGCAACGGCGGCCATTACGTTGTGGCGGCCAAAGGCGCGCCCGAAGCCATCGCCGACTTGTGCCACCTGACGCCCGACGCCACCGCGGCACTTCTCGCCCAGGTAAGCCAGATGGCCGCCGACGGCCTTCGGGTGCTGGGCGTGGCCAAGGCGAAATTCCGGGCGGCTGAGCTTCCTGACGAGCAGCACGACTTCCGATTCGAGCTAGTCGGACTCGTAGGACTGGCCGACCCTGCCAGGCCCACAGTTTGGAGGGCAATCGAACAATGCTACCAGGCGGGGATCAGGGTGGTTATGATAACAGGCGACTACCCCGGCACTGCCCAGAACATCGCGCGCCAGATCGGCCTGTCGCCGGCGGACCAAGTAATCACAGGTCCCGAGCTTACCGCAATGTCCGACTCAGATCTGGCCGAGAAGGTCAAGACCTGCTGCATCTTCGCGCGCATGGTGCCCGAGCAGAAGTTGCGTCTGGTCGAAGCCCTGAAGGCGGACGGAGAAATCGTGGCCATGACCGGCGACGGCGTCAACGACGCCCCGGCCCTAAAGTCCGCACATATCGGCATTGCCATGGGCGGTCGCGGCACCGACGTCGCGCGCGAAGCGGCCTCGCTCGTGATCCTCGACGACGATTTCTCTTCAATTGTCGAGGCCGTGCGTCAGGGCAGGAGGATATACGACAACTTGCGCAAGGCGATGGCGTACATCTTCGCCATTCATGTTCCCATTGCCGGGCTGTCGCTGCTCCCAGTGATGTTCGAGTGGCCGCTGGTGCTGCTGCCGGTGCACATCGCCTTCCTCGAACTCATAATCGACCCGGCATGTTCAGTGGTGTTCGAGATGGAACCGGAAGAAGCAGATGTGATGAACAGGCCTCCTCGTGACCCATCAAGCCCGCTCTTCAGCAGCAGGCTTATGCGCGTGGGGATCGTCCAGGGCCTCTCCGTGCTGGCATTCGTAATGGCTGTGTACGTCGTCTCATTGCTGGTCCTAGACCGTGGAGAACTGGAAGCGCGCAGCCTCACGTTCACGACTCTGGTCTTGGCCAACATAGGGCTGATCATGGCCAACCGATCGTGGAGCGGCAATCTCCTCGCCCAGTTGCAAAGGCCCAATCCTGCCGTTCGGTGGGTGGTGGGCGGTTCGCTCGCCTTCCTGGCGGCAGTGCTGAGCATCAAGGCGCTGCGCGGCCTTTTCCATCTGACCGTGCTGCACCCAGTCGACATCGCGATCTGCCTGGTCGCAGGAGTGCTGAGCGTGCTCTGGTTTGAGCTGTTCAAAGCGAATCGGGGGATAAGTCGCGCCTGACCGCCGCGCGCGCCACTGCCTCCATGTGTTCGGGCGAGTATCGCTGATCGCACGGAAGCACGAGTATGCGCTCTGATAGTGCCCAGCTCTCCGGGAATTCGTCCCGCGGTACCTCAGGCGGGCTCTGCCAGAGGATCTGGGTGAGTATGCCCCTTGCCGCGAGGTGTTCCCGGAGTGCGTCGCGCTCATCCGTGGCCACAGGGCATCCCAGCGGCACGACCCCGTCCGGAAGTCCTGGAAAGAGCAACTCAACCCCGGCGTGGATCGCGTCCTGTTCACAGAGTGCTCTCACTAGCTCGGCGTAGTTTGCCCGCCGGGCCCGTCGGATTCCATCCACGTCCAGCCGCTTGATAATGGATCTGGAAACGCCCGACATCGCGCTATTCGCCCCGAACTCCCTGTCGAGCGCGGCCTCAGCCTGGTCATATAGGTTGAGGTAGTCACACGAGTTGCCCCAGCCATCTGCTACATGCGAAGCCTTCATCATCATCGCCAGGGCCCTGGAGCTGAAGTAGGAGTCTATCCGCTCTCTCATGACACCTAGAGCAGGCGCAGGCCGAGCGCCTCTAAGCCACACCGCAG
>DAOTAC010000239.1:0-3985 GCA_035382325.1 Bacillota bacterium
CCAACATGGGCTCGGCCGAGATGACCCAGCTGCTGATAGATCGGATTCAGCACACCAACTCGAACCACGACCTCATCAACACAATACTCAAGTCAAAGTTTGCCGAGAATCTTCGGAGCTGGCAGAATTCGAACTGAGTGACCATACGTGGTCATGGTGGTATACTGTAGTAGATGCCAGGCTTACCCCGGGCTGGCGCCTTGAGTGGATGGGGGGAGATAGTTGCTGAAGAAGAAGCTAGTCTACGCGCTGTGTGCCTTTATCGCGTCGTGTTCTGTATGCCTGCTGCTAGCAGGAATGGAAGTCGCTGCAAGCGCCATCTTAACATTCACCGAGAAGTCCATCCAGGCAACGTCGGCTTTTAGACTGCTCAAAGATCTTTGTTCGCACAGCCACACGGTTCTCCTGGCGCGTTTCGGAGCGGACTCCGAGGTAGTCGCCGACTGGAACGAAGGGCTGCTTGCGAAGGGATTGCCCCGCTCGGGTTCGAGTCTGCTCACACTGGCGACCGGGCCGGACGGGCTGCTGGACGCCGTGCGCGCGTTGAAGGACCAATGCATACCGGCGAGGAAAGCTGTGGGCGCCGTGGTCTCCGAGCGCAAAGGCTCCACGTCAAGCAATGGGATCCGAATGATCGAGCACAAGGTAGCAAAGGGCGAAAGCTTATCGGTGATAGCCGAAAGATACGCCGTGAGCGTTGATACCATAATGTGGTCCAATTCCCTATCGAATCCGAACAGACTCAAGATCGGGCAGACCCTCAAGTTTCCCTCCATATCAGGCGTGGTCCACCTAGTGACCCGGGGCGAATCGATTTGGACAATCGCCAAGAAATACGGGGTCAGCAGGGACGAGATTGTCCGCACCAACCAACTGGACGAGCCCGACAAGCTCAAACTCAAGCAAGCCCTGGTCATACCGGGCGCGAAACCGCTTCCTGTTCGCAACTCTCCTGTTGCCGTGGCGTCTAGGGGCGCCGCTAGCTCGAGGTCGTCTGGATCGTCTTCAGGCGACGCTCTGATCTGGCCGCTTTCTGGCCGCATATCCTCGCGCTTCGGCTTCAGGTGGGGCAGGATGCACAACGGCCTAGACATAGCCGTCCCCATAGGCACGCCTGTGAAGGCCGCTGCCGACGGCTGCGTGATCTTCGCCGGGTGGAGGTCGGGATACGGTAGGCTGGTCATCTTGGACCACGGCGCCGGCGTCCATACATATTACGGCCATAACTCCTCTTTCACTGTAGGCGCGGGCGATGCCGTGGCTGGCGGGCCTGATTGCAATCCTGGCGATCTGATGCTGTAGCCGCGGGCGACCGGATCGCCCTGTCCGGCAATTCCGGTGTCAGCACAGGTCCGCACCTCCATTTCGAGGTCAGGGTGAACGGGCGGGCCCGTAACCCCCTCGACTACCTCAGGTAGGGCACAGATGGGGGAGTCAGCCGTGTTGACGGTGGCCGCGAGCGACCGATCGGGCCGGGTTATGCGAAATGACAATGCGCGGGCGGTAGCCCGCGCCGGAAACTACTTCGTCGAGCTTCAGCCGTCCGACGTTATCCCGCTTCCTGCGGGTGCGAGCCTCGCGCGGTTGCCTGAGCGCGTCCCGGTGGGCGCCGACGCCTCATCAGGCGAGTTCGTGCAGGCCGGCCCGGGAGAGGCGGTGGCGGCCATACTTCCCCAGGGCTATACTCGCACTTTCGTTCCGGCGTACGTGTCGAAGCCCAATGCTCCTACACTCCCGCTTTTCGGCTATTCGGCAGCGGCCTTTGACGGCGACCAGATGGTAGTGGCCGCGATGCGCACCGATGAGCGCGATACCTGGGACCCGCGTCATTACAACCTGCCTGAGCTCCAGGAGCTGGTTGAGGCTGCGCGCGGGGCTCATCCCGGCAACAGAATCCTGCGGCAACTGGCCAGATGCGCCATGGAGTATCAATGCTATACAGCTCAGAACCTCTTCTACAGGCGGTGGGAGGCCGGCATACCGGTTTCACCCACATGCAACGCACGTTGCCTCGGCTGCATCTCCGAGCAACCCGCCGAGTGCTGCCCATCTCCCCAGCAGCGCATAGACTTCGTGCCCACAATCGACGAGATAGTGGAACTCGCCCTACCTCACCTTGAGGAGGCGCCTCAGGCGATTATCAGCTTCGGTCAGGGCTGCGAAGGGGAGCCCACAAATGAGTGGCGAGTTATTGCTGAAGCCTGCCGCGCCGTGCGGGCACGCACCGACAGGGGCACTATCAACATCAACACTAATGCCGGCAACACGCAGGCCGTAGAGGCCCTGTGCGACGCCGGGATTGATTCCTTCCGCGTCAGCCTGCTCAGCGCGCGCCCGATGCCGTACGCACAATACCATCGTCCCCTAGAACACCGGTTGGCCGACGTGGAGCGCTCCATTGCCGCCGCGCGAAGCCGCGGAGCATTTGTGTCCCTCAACTACCTGACGTTCCCAGGGTTCACTGACCTCGAACCTGAGGTAGACGCAGTGTGCTCTTTGATTGAGCGCACGGGCGTCCAGATGGTGCAGTTCCGCAACCTCAATATCGATCCTGAGGTCTTTTCTAGTGTAATGCTGGAAAGGCCGGGCAAGCCGGGTCACCGCGATGAGGTCGCAGAACCTGCGGGCATAGCTCAGGTCATAGCCCACCTACGGGACTGCTTCCCTGACTTGATGATCGGCAACTTCAGTGTTGCGCTGCGTGACTGACGTGTCTGAACGCGGCTGAACCGTTGTCTGTCCTTATTTGACCAATAGACAGACCCGAACGGGCTTGCGTTTTCGCGCGCTTGGTGTATCATGATATACGAAAGGTCAGTAATGGTCAGACCGTTGGGAGAGTGCCATGGCGAGCCTGTCGGACTACATTGAAAGCTACCTCAAACTTCTCCTAAGCAGTATGCCCAATGATTGGGTGGAGATACGCAGGCGCGATCTGGCGGAGCGGTTCCGGTGCGCTCCATCGCAGATCAGCTACGTCTTGACCACTCGTTTCAGCATCGAACGAGGATATGTCGTAGAGTCGAGGCGGGGAGGGGGAGGCTATATACGCATATTCAGGCTTGGGGCGGCGCCCGGAAGCGACGCTCTTGAGATAGTCCGCGAAGCTGTGGGCGATGCCATAGACCGGAAAGCCGCGGACGATCTCATTGCCCGTCTGTCTGAGTTGGGAGCGATCAGTGAACAGGACGCGGCTTTTGTGCGAGCCGCGGTGCTTGAGGGCGACGACGATCGGCGGTCGCCGGAGCTTGAGAGAATCATCCGCGCGCGTGTCCTCAAGGCAACTCTTCTGTTTGTCCTGACGCAGTCTACTACCGAGTGAGGGTTTTGGGGGGAAGCTATCACCATGCTTTGTCAGGTGTGCAATCAGAGGCCTGCAAATGTACATGTCACCAAGGTCATAAACAACGTCCGTACCGAACTCCACCTGTGTCAGCAATGTGCCAGAGAGCGCGGGGAGCTGGAAGTGTTCGCAGGGCCGAAGTTCGCGTTTTCTAATCTGCTTGCGGGCTTGCTTCAGAGCGACGCGGCGGCAGGAGTCCCTGCGGGAATACCGGGGGGCTCTCGCAGTGTGTGCGCAACGTGCGGCCTCGAATACCCGGAGTTCATGAACACCGGTTACCTAGGATGCTCCGAGTGTTACTCGCAGTTTCTGCCGATGCTCAGGCCCCTGATCGCGCGCATTCATGGGCATGCGCGTCATACAGGCAAGGTGCCTGTGCGTGCCGGAAAGGCCGTACGCTTTCGCAAAGAGCTTGAGTCTCTTCGTGAGGAACTGCGCACCATGATTGAAGCGGAAGAATACGAAAAGGCAGCTCTGGTGCGCGACAAGATTCGCGATCTGGAAAAGGCCGCTGAGCAGGCGAGGCAGGCGCAGGCAGAACAGGCCCAGACAGAACAGGCGCAGGCAGAACAGGATGAGCCGGAACAGGGCGGGATGGAACAGGGCGAGGTCAATGAAGAGGAAGGGGAAGGGAGGTAGCCC
>DAOTAC010000240.1:0-3980 GCA_035382325.1 Bacillota bacterium
GTACAGCTGTTCGGATCAGATCCGGATGTGATGGCGCGTGCAGCCTCCATTGTGGAACGGCTGGGCGCCGACATCCTGGACATAAACATGGGCTGTCCGGCGCCGAAAATCGTGCGCAGTGGGGAAGGCGCAGCGCTCATGTGCCGACCTGAACTGGCATGGGAGATTGTGCGTGCCGTGCGGGCGGCGTGCGACATGCCGGTAACCGTCAAGATCCGCAAAGGATGGGATGAGGAGACGGCCAATGCAGTGGAGTTCGCCATGGGCTGCGTGGATGCGGGCGCCGATGCCGTGGCGGTACACGGGCGGACCAGGGCCCAGGGCTACAGCGGCGCCGCAGACTGGCGTGTAATCGCGCGCGTGGCAAGGGCAGTGCCTGTGCCTGTTCTGGGCAACGGAGACGTCGATTCGCCGGAGGGGGCTGCCAGGATGCTGGACGAGACGGGCTGCGCGGCTGTGATGGTGGGCCGCGGGGCTCTGGGCAACCCGTGGATCTTCCGTCGCGCCCTGAATTTCATCTCTACGGGGCAACTTCTGCCTGAACCGGGCCCTCGCGAAAAAATAGCCATGGCCATGCGGCATCTAGCGGACGTTGCTGCCTTCAAAGGCGATGAGACGGCAGCCAGCCAGATGCGGAAACACCTTGCCTGGTACATACGAGGGTTGCGGGGTTCGGCGCGGGTGCGCGAGGCCATCATGGCCGCGCCTACGGTGAGTGCCCTGCAAGGCGTGCTTGCAGAGTATCTGCTTGTGCTGGATGCCGACCAATGCTAGAATCGGAGTGTGCACAGTTTTGTGAACATAACCTGGAGGGAAGGTGGCCTTGATGGCTCTGGTCCGCGTAGGAGATAAGGTCATCGACCGCGACAGAATCGACCGCGTCCTTGACCGGCTGTTCGAACTGCGGCAGAACGGGCTTTCCCAGGCAGAAGCGGCTGCTCGAGTGGGCATCGACAGATCCTTCGTTTCGCGTGTTGAGAACCTGGGCGAAGTGCGCAAGGGGAAGCGGGTCGCCCTGATCGGTTTCCCGGTCGGCAACAAGGCCGAGATCGAGGCGGTTGCTCAAAGCGCAGGCGTTGACTACACGTGGCTGATGAATGACGAGGAGCGTTGGGCATACGTCCAGAACCGGTCGGGCATTGAACTGCTGAACGATGTGGTACGGGAGATATCCGGCTTCCAGCAGTATGACCAGGTCATCTTCTTGGGCTCGGACTTTCGGGTACGTCTTATCGAAGCCATCCTGGGTGACAGAGTCACCAGCGTAGTGATTGGGCGATCGCCCATCCATGGGGATGTCGAGGTCGATCCTCACGACATTTCGGCCGTCATAGCGGCCGTCCGAGGAGGCGCTGACCAGTGAAGCATATCGTGAGTGTGAGCATTGGCTCGTCAGAGCGTAACCACTCGGCCCACGTCAGCATGCTGGGCGAGGACTATCTGGTTGAGCGGATCGGAACAGACGGCGACATAGACCGGGCCATCGATCTCATACGTGAGATGGACGGCAAAGTGGACGCGTTTGGAATGGGCGGGATAGACCTATACATGGCGGGCGTCGGCAAGAAATACGTCTTCAGGGATGCGAAGAAGATTGCTCGCGCTGCGCAGAAAACGCCGCTGGTTGACGGCACGGGGCTGAAGAGCACGCTGGAGTACAGAGTAGTAAAGTACGCCGCCGAGGTGGAGAAACTGCCCATAGCAGGTAAACCCGTGCTTGTGGTGTGCGCGATCGACAGAATCGGCATGGGAGTGGCCTTCGAGGAACTTGGTTGCCGCGTTACCTACGGCGACCTGATATACGCCCTCGGCATACCCATTCCGGTTCATTCACTGAAGTGGATATACCGCTTGGCGCCGATCATCATGCCGATAGCCACTCAACTGCCGTTCGAGTGGCTGTACCCGACAGGCAAAGGTCAGACCACGCAGGATCCGAAGGCGACGGCCAAACATGCGAGGTTGTATGCAGACTCCGACGTCATTGCGGGCGATTTCCATTTCATTCGCAAGTACCTTCCCGATCGAATCGACGGCAAGATCATAGTCACCAACACCGTTACCTCCAAGGATGTTGAGGAACTGGGTAGGCGCGGCGCCAGTGTGCTGGTTACGACTACCCCTGAGATCGAGGGGCGTTCCTTCGGCACAAACGTTCTGGAGGCTATCCTAGTCACGCTGATCAAGAAACCCGTCGACGATATTACGGAGAAGGACTACTTCGACATGCTGGATAAGCTCGAGATCAAACCTCGGGTAGTCAGGTACTCGCAAGGCTAGGCCCGCCGATCGCGCGGGCTGATGGGGCGAATGACATCGATAGCGCTTTTTGCGAGGCAAGCTGACCGGCTTGACAACCAGGGGTCAGCTTGCCATAATATTGGCGTGACTTGTGGCGGGTGCGCCATCTTTTTTTCCCTATGCGGGGCATGCGGACCTCACAAGCTCGAATCCAGGCGCATGGGCGCGAATAGAATGGGTAACGCTCCCGGGCGGCGTGCTCGGAGATGATGTTCGAGGAGGAGCGGACTTAGATGCCTGAGAAGGAAGTTATCTTGACTCCTGAAGGGCTGATGAACCTTGAGAAGGAGCTCGAGTACCTCCGGACGACCAAGCGCCGCGAGGTCGCAGACCGGATCAAGCAGGCCATAGAGTTTGGCGACATCACTGACAACTCGGAGTATGAGGACGCCAAGAACGAGCAGGCATTCGTGGAGGGCCGCATAGCGACGCTCGAGAAGATGCTCAGGAATGCCAGGCTCATTGAAGGACCTGACGGCGACCATGACGAAGTTGCTGTAGGATCCCGCGTAGTCTTGAAGGATCTTGACCTTGGTGATGTCGAGGAATACACGATCGTAGGTTCTGCCGAGGCTAACCCCAGCAAACGGCGGATATCCAACGAGTCCCCCGTTGGCCGCGCAGTGCTAGGCAAGGCGGTGGGGAGCGTTGTGGAGGTGCTTGTGCCGGCGGGGACCGTCAAGTACCAGGTATTACAGATTGCAAAGTGAGTGTTGATTCATGGACGGACTTGAAGAGACAGCCGACGTCGCCACTATCGTAGATGAAACGGACCAGCGTCGAGCCAAGCTTGAGTACTGGCGGTCGCACGGGGTGGACCCGTTCGGCTCCAGGTTCGTCAGGACTCATTCGTCTCGCCAGATTATCGACGGGTTTGCCGATCTTGAGGGCAAGCCTGTATCCATCGCTGGAAGGGTCATGGCCGTCAGAAGCCACGGCAAGGCCTCCTTCTTCGACCTGGCCGACCTATCAGGGCGCATACAGGTGTATGCCAAGCATGACGCGCTCGGGGACGAGCAGTACGGAATGCTTCAGCAGGTCGATATCGGCGACATCGTCGGCGTCGCCGGTGATGTCTTCCGCACCAGGCGCGGTGAGATATCGGTCTCCCTTTCCTCGTTCACAATGCTATCCAAGTCGCTCAGGCCTCTCCCGGAGAAATGGCATGGCCTCAAGGATGTCGATATCCGGTACAGGCAGCGTTACGTGGACCTCATAGTCAACCCTGAGGTGCGTGACACCTTCATCATGAGGACTCGCATCGTCTCCGCCATCCGTAGCTTCCTTGATAAGCGAGGGTTCCTCGAGGTAGAGACCCCATCCATGCACGCAATCGCCGGCGGTGCAACTGCTCGGCCGTTCATTACGCACCACAACGCGTTGGACATGGACCTCTACCTCCGAATAGCCACTGAGCTTCACCTGAAGCGCCTGATAGTAGGCGGGCTGGAGCGTGTGTACGAGATAGGTCGCATCTTCCGAAACGAGGGCATCTCCACCAGGCACAACCCTGAGTTCACATCGGTTGAGCTGTACCAGGCCTATGGTGACTACCACGACATGATGGAAATCACCGAGAACCTGGTGGCGTACGCTGCTCAGCAGGCCCTGGGCACAACGCACATCACTTACCAGGGCAGCGCCATCGACCTTACTCCTCCGTGGCCGCGGATCACAAT
>DAOTAC010000241.1:0-3979 GCA_035382325.1 Bacillota bacterium
TGGGCTTTCGGTCTCGGGACGCGCCTGACCCGCCCAGTGTCTGAAAGGGCAGCGGGACTGTGATGGAGGAGAATGGCGTTTGGAGGAGTATGGCGGCGCATGTCGAATTTGTCGTTACTGGCAAGATGGGCCATATCTAAGGGAGGAGATCATATTGAAGCACAATACCTACTTCAACGGGCGAGTTCAGAGCCTGGCATTGGTTGTCGACGGCGTGGATGCTACCGTTGGGGTGATGGAACCCGGCAAGTACACCTTCTCCACCTCGTCTGAAGAGCACATGACCATTACCGCCGGGGTGCTACGCGTTCAGCTTCCCGGCCACTCGGAATGGCGCGACTATGCTGCGGGCGAAACCTTCGTGGTGGCGCCCGGGAAGTCCTTCGAAGTCGAGGCCAAAGAAGACGTGGCGTACATCTGCCTGTACAAGTAGGCATAGCCTAGTCATAGCAGCAGCTGACGCTACATGGCAGGCTTCAAGGCAGTGTCGGCTTGTTGAGACTCGTCAGCCTTGGCGCCCGCGCGGAACCGTCATTTTCACGCACGCTCCGTCGGGCGTAGCGTCTGCAGTGAGCAATCCCCCGTTGAGTTGGATTATTCTGTACGCCACTGCCATACCTAGAGCGGAATCGCCTGGGCCGGCGCTGAAGAACAGCTCAGTTGCAGTGTCTGCGCGGTTCTGCTCCCCGTGTTCTACTCGAGCATGCTGTGCGCCGAGATCGGAAAGATGGCCGCATACCTCTACCTCAGCAAATGCCTCGTCGGATATCCGCAGATGCACCTCAATTTCTGACCTATACCTTGAGCACGCTACGGCGTTTGACACTACCCTGTACACAGCATCCGCTATCTGAGCCTCATCAGCAAAGGCCTTCGCATCGGCGAGGTGCAAGCGGATAATGATGCCTCTGGAGTCCGCTTCGTTGCTTACGCGAGCCAATGCTTCTTGTGCGCACACCGCCAGATCGAAGACCCTGGGCTCGGGTGGTTCAGGCCTGGCGAGGAAGGCCAGGTCGCCAACGGCGGCGTTGACCATGTCGACTTGCGACGGTACGAACCTGCATATCTCATCGATGAACTCAGGCTGATCATAGCGATCGGGCAATTGCCCCAAGTACTCGCGTATCGACAGCAGCGGGTTACGAATGGCGGCAGCCACGCCCGAAATCGACCTGGCCAGCGCGCTCATGACTAGGCCGGTTGACGCGGTCTGCTCTGAACGCCTCAGCGCCGTCACATCGGAAAACAGCAGAAGGGCTCCACTTCGAGCAGATGATGCCTGAGGCATCAGCGGCATCAAGCTAACATTGAAAACCTGCTGCTCATCGCCTATGCCCAGCTCGGCGTCGCATCTTGTCGCCTCGGCTTCATCTGAAGCGATCCGGCGCAGAGGTGTTCGGAAGGCCAAGGGAGCTAGGAGAGTGTCTGACAGGTTCACCCCCACAACAGAACCACGATGCCAGCCCATGAGGCGCATTGCCGTGCCGTTGGCCCATATGAAGTTGAGCTCTCGGTCGACGGCGGCAATCCCGTCGCAGGAGCTTTCCAGGATCTGCTGGTTTAAGGCGTTGACCTGTGCGATTTCCGTGGTCTTGGCAGCCACCAGCCTGCGAAGTGAGAGGTTCCATGCTACGATGAGGACTGCCCCTGCCAATATGAACGCCGAGGCGGTCAGCAGCCAACGAACGCGAGCCCTGTCCAACCCCCAAAAACCTTCAATGGGCCGGCCAAACCACTTGGCATGTATCTTGTCGTACGTGCCTGATGCCTTGACTTTTGCTATCCCCGCATTGAACAGTGCGGCCAGTTCCTGATCGGTCTTCCTAAACGCCATGGCATATGGCGTCGGATCGATGGTATCGCCGGTGATCTTGACGTACTCTGCCAAGCCACGCTTCTGCGCCATATGTATGCCTGCCAGCCTATTGCCGACATAGGCATCGGCGCTGCCCGCCACGACTGAAACGAGCGCGGCTTCCTGCGAGGGCATGGTCAGAAGCTCAATACCTCCGAGCGCCGACAGCTTCTCATGCCCTGCATCGGCCCTCTGCACTGATACCGTACGACCGACAAGGTCATCGAGGCCTGCTATGCCGAACTCAGTGGCTCTCACGAATATGGCCATTGAGGACTCGAGATACGCATCGGAGAACAAGAACTGGGATTGGCGCGCTGGAGTGAGCTTCATACCCTGTATAGCGCAGATATCGCCGTCTTCCAGCGCCCGGCGGACGTGTGACCACGGCATCGGAATCAGCTCAATCTGAATCCCCAGCTCGATTCCTATCGCGTTCATCAAGTCCACATTAAAGCCCCGATAAGCTCCGCTATCCGCAACATACTCGAATGGGGGAAACGCCTCATCGCCGCCGATCCTGTACACATCGAAGACACTCTGAGGTGCAGCGCTAGAGGATGGTGCACCCGAGCAGGTTGCCCCGAGCGCAACCGCCAGAACACACGCCGCTGCAGCACGGAACTGCACCTGGGATCGCCGTCGTCGCGTTGCGCACATTGCCATCTCCTCCAGCACCCGCAATGAACATTAAGTTCAGGCGCCATTTGTTTTTCTGCGATTTTCGGCAAGTACTGATGTTTTTCCTGCTTGCATCTGTACATGATGTACCGAAATCCCATGCTCGACGGCGGCCGTCTTGCGATCGGGAGTCGATCTGTAGCGCATATTGACCACTTGGTCAACACCGTAGTATCATGATCATGAACGCGTTCACACGTCGCATGGGAATGAGGTGTGCATACAATGCCCCTTATCGAAGCCAGGAGCTTGACCCGCGAGTACTCCCACGGTCGCATGACTGTGCCTGCCCTAAGAGGCGTGGACATCGAAGTCGATATCGGGGAGTTCACCGCCATCGCCGGGCCATCGGGTTCGGGCAAGACCACTCTCCTGAACCTCATAGGTTGCCTGGATCGCCCGACCCGCGGCACGCTGGTGATCGACGGCGACGACGTCGCGCACTACACGCCGTCCATGCTAGCGAGCCTGCGGCGCGAGAAGATCGGGTTTGTCTTCCAGACCTATAACCTCGTGCCGGTGCTCACGGCATACGAGAACGTCGAGCTCCCACTGGTTCTCCTTGGCAGGCATACCCACAGCGAGATCCGGGACAGGGTCATGTCGATGCTCGCCGAAGTGGGCCTGGCGGGGCTGGAAAACCGGCGGCCGATGGACCTCTCCGGCGGCCAACAGCAGAGAGTCGCCATAGCAAGGGCGCTGGTCAAGCAGCCCAGGCTGGTTCTGGCCGACGAGCCTACCGCGAACCTTGACTCCGAGAACTCCGGTGCCATACTGGCCTTGATGAAGACCATGAATGAGACGCGAGGCGCCACGTTCCTGTTCTCGTCGCACGATCCGCTCGTGATCGGCTATGCCAGGCGGTTGGTGCAGATGCGCGACGGCAAGATCGCGCTGGACGAAAGGAGGTAGACAGCATGCTCCGCTTCTACCTCGGACTTGCGGCCAAGAACATGTGGCGCCGCAAGAGACGAACCATCCTAACCGCGGCCGCCATCGCCGTAGGGATCATGTATTTCGTCATGTTCGACTCACTGCTTGCCGGCGCAGATACGGATGCCGAGCTCAACACGATCGATTTCGAAACAGGCCATCTATGGGTCAGCGCTTCTGAGGAAGGCAATGCTGCACTCGCAGCACTCGAACGCCCGACGCTTGAGAAGACCATCCCGTCTGCCCAGGCACTGGCCCAAGCCATCGCCGAGCTCTCCGGCGTTGCCGGCGTAGCCCCTCGCCTGGTCTTCCCAGCATCGCTTATCGCGGGCCTTGATGAACTGCATGTCTCAGCAATAGGAGTCAATCCTGAGGCAGATTCTCAGGTCTTTCGGGTATCGCGATTCGTGTCCTCCGGAAGATGGCTCGAACCGGGTGAAGATGGCATAGTCCTCGGCAAGCGCATCGCGGACCTGCTGCAGCTGGAACCGGGCGACACGGTCACCGTAA
>DAOTAC010000242.1:0-3968 GCA_035382325.1 Bacillota bacterium
CTGGCCAAACGCCTGAGCCGCACCGGATTGTGTGAAACCGGCACTCTGAAGCTGACGGGGGACCAGTGCTGCGTTGACGAGGCTGATAAGGCTATTGAGCAGGCCGGATATCATTGCCGGGATACCCAGTCTGAGCAGGGCTCTTATGTGTCCTGAGTCTCGTTTCGGCCTGCTTGGAGGCAGTCCTCTTGAAAGCAGTGGTTCGCCTAGACTCCTGTTGGCCATCAGTGATCGTGTCTTGAACCCAAGGACGGCGAGAGAGCCGAGCTCTCCGACGATCATCCCGCCGACCATGGCCGAGGCCGCCGACCCCATGCCGAAGGGAAGGAATACTGCCAGCATAACCAGAGCGCCCGGCACCCGCAGCACTGCCTCGGCAATGTTGGCCCCAGCCAAGGAGGGCGCTGCGCCAAATCCCCGAACGATTCCTCTGAGAATGGTTGAGATAGTCGCCGGGATCAGTAGCAGCCCGAGGCAGATGATGGGGAGTGTAAGCCTGATGTCCTTGAAGAGGAAGGTTGCGAGGCAGGGCGCCCCGAAACACAGGAGCAGACCCACCATGGGGCCTGAAATCATCGCAGCCATCACTGCAGACCGCGCGTAGGCTCGGGCTTCATCGGGGCGTCTGCGACCGAGGCTATCGGCGATTAGCCTCACCACTGCAACGTGGAAACCTATCGAAGCGACGCCAGAGGCCAGGCGGTAAACGGGCATGGCCATCTGGAACAGTCCCAGAGCCTCTGGCCCGGCCACCCGGACAACGACAACGTGATACACCGCACCGATTCCTCTGGTCACCGCGCCCGCCAGAGCCAGCGTTACGGCGCCTGCAACGAGAGTTCGTTTCCCGCCTTTCGCCATCTCGAGACCCACCATCCCGCCTATTGATGGCTATTCGGGGGCGTGGTGGGGTAGACCGGTGGTGGGGCGGACCGGCGGTGGCGGAGATCGGTTGTCATACCTAGCAGCGTTAGGTATAATATGAACCATGAGGATCGATCGTGACTTGACGGCAGCATCGGTGGTGCCGTTGCTTCTCCTCCTTCTGGAACAGGAGGAGAGCTACGGCTATCAGATCATACGGCGCATCAGGTCTTCGTCGAAGCAGCAGTGGGAGTGGTCGGAGGGCATGTTGTACCCCGTGCTCCACCGACTGGAGCAACGCGAGTTGATCGAGTCGTACTGGCGGGCGGCCGAGACGGGACGCCAGCGCAAGTACTATCGCCTGACCAAGCGTGGCCGAGCCGAGCTGCAGCGGCAGAAGCAGCAATGGGCAGTCGTGCAGAAGACGCTGAGCAGTCTTGGCTTGCCAGAGGTGAGAGGAGACATGCTCGATGGACGTGGAAAGCCAGATAGCGGCCTGGAAGGCGGAAATAGCGGCGAAAAGCCGCCTTGCCGTTGAGGATCTAGGTGAACTCGAGGATCACCTGCGCGACCAGATGGAGGCGCTGCAGGCGTCCGGGCTAGATAAAGATGAAGCTCTTCTGATCGCCATTCGGCGCATGGGCAACAGCACTGTCTTGGCCGGCGAGTTGGCCCGTGCCGATCTCGACAGAACCTGGGCACAGCTGCCGCGGGCGGAAGAACCGGGCGGAGGGGGCAACCGGCGCGAAGTGGGCTGGGTGGTCCTGGCTGCTGCAGCGGCTGCCGCCCTGGGGAAGCTGCCCCTGCTCTTCGGGGTGCAGATGGCGGAAGGCATTGACGTCTATGCCAAGAACATGGCGCTCTTCGTGATTCCGGTCTTGATCGGCGGTTACTACGTTGTTCGGCGTTTCCACACGAGCCTTCTGGCGCTTCTCGGGGCTGCGCTCGCACTTGCGGCGGTGGCGGTGAATGTCTACCCGTTCCGTGGCGACGGAAGCACTTTGCTGCTCACAGCCCTGCACTTGCCGATGCTGCTTTGGCTGCTCTTTGGCCTGGCGTACACAGCCGGGGAGTGGCGCAATGTACGCCAGGTGTGGGACTTCATCCGCTTCACGGGAGAGTTCGTGGTCTACTCCGTGCTCATCGGCCTGGGCGGCTTGGCATTCATGATGCTTACCACGGCCTTCTTCTCGGCCATAGGTCTGCCCATAGAGGACTTCCTGATGGAATGGGTGGGCTACAGTGGGCTTTTGGGTATCCCCGTTGTGGCTGCATATCTGGTAGAGAAGAAGCGGAGTCTGATCGAGAACATCGCCCCAGTCCTAGCCCGCATCTTCATTCCGATGTTTCTAGTGATGACTGTCTCCTTTCTAGTTGGCGCGCTGACCCGTCTACATGTGTTGGCGCAGGACCGCAACTTGCTGATCATGGTCGACGTACTGCTGGCGCTGGTCACCGGGATGGTTCTCTACGACCTCTCGGCCCGGGCCGCCGAGGGTCCGTCCACATATATGGACCTGATGAGCCTGTTGCTGATGGCGACCGCTCTGATCATCGATATCCTGGCTTTGGGCGGCATCCTGACCCGTCTCAGCCAGTTCGGTTTGAGCCCCAACCGGGTGGCCGCTCTGGGAGAAAACGTCCTGCTATTGGTCAACCTCGCCGGCCTGTCATACTACTACGCGCGTTTCCAAAGGGGTAAGGGTAGCCGCCGCGAAATCCTGTCCTGGCAGGTGCGGTGTATGCCGGGGTATCTCGCCTGGCTGGCCTGGGTCGGCTTCGTCTTGCCGCCCCTCTACCACTTCATGTAGGCGGCCGCCTGCTGACCTTGCGCGTGCATGGTCAGCAGGTTCAGGGACTGATAGAATGGAGGCGCAGGCGCAAAGGGCCAGTGAGTGGCAACTGGTCCGGCTGTCGGAGGTGGTCCGCATGCGCGATAAGGACATTGTCGAGCGAATCAAGATGGCCGTAGTGCCTGTCCTCACGAAGCGCGATCAGGTTGTGGCTGCCTATCTCTTCGGTTCTACAGGCACAGAACGTGCCACTACCATGAGCGATGTCGACATTGCCGTTCTCACTGACGGCGACATCTCTCTTTTGGATGAGCTATCGCTGTCGGCTGATGTGGCAGTGGCGCTTGGGAGGGAAGATGTGGACCTGCTGGCGCTCAACTCCGCCCGCAATGATCTGCAGCATGCGGTCATATCAGAAGGCGAACTCATCCTGGATCGCGATCCTATGAAGACGTCAGACTTCATAGAGAAGGTCCTATCGGTCCACAAGGACTATGGCGTGTTCATGAGGGCTTTTCTGAGCGATCTGAAATCGGGATTGGAGGAGGATTACCTCGGTGGTCGATGAGTCGAGAATTCTGCAGAAGATCCAGGCTATCACCGATTCGCTCTCAAAGCTTGAAGAGCTGGCACGCATGGACAGAGGCACGTTTCTCAGTGACTTTCGGAGCGTTGACTCAGCCAAGTACAACTTGCAGACTAGCATTGAGGCGATGATTGACATATGTAACCATATCATTTCGCGCAGGAGGCTCAGGATTCCGGCGACGAATGTAGAGTCTTTCGAGATTGTCAGTGAGACTGGGCTGTTGCCGGCAGATGCCTTGCCGGTCTACAGATCGATGGCTCGATTCCGGAATCGCATTGTCCACATGTACGATGAAGTAGATGATAGCCAGATTCATGAGATACTCCAAAACCGGCTGGGCGATATCAGAGCCTTCGTGCAGTCCATTGTCAACACGTGCTGGTCGTAGAACATGCCGCCCTCTCCTATGGGCAGGTATAACCGAGTCTTGAACCCGAGAACGGCGGAGGAGCCGAGCTTTCCGACGATCATCGCGCCGACCGTGGCCGTGCATCCCAAGGTAGAGAAGTTCCGAGCGCTCTGGCGGCAGCTTAGTCTGCCAGGATCGCCGCCTGGCACGGCTTTTCGAGCATGCTGTTCAGATCCTACCCGTCAAAACCGGACACATTCTAGACAGCCCTCGGAGAAAACCGGCTGTTTTCCTTCTATGCATTACCCACATCCATGGACATTTCTGGGTACGGCGTTCTCCTGTGTGGGCTCTAACGAGGGTTCCGGGGCAT
>DAOTAC010000243.1:0-1527 GCA_035382325.1 Bacillota bacterium
AGTGGACAAAGCTCTTGTCATACTTGGAGCCGAATTCAGGCAGTTCCTCAACGGATCAGTTGGGACCGGTGCTCGCCGCAGCAAGGTGCGAAAGTTCCTGAAGAGCTGGGGCGGATACGTTTTCCTACTGGCCATAGCCATCTTCATAGGCAGGGGAGTCTACAAGTTCGCCGCCGGCATGAACGCGGCGCTGGCCGACTACCCCGATATTGCCAGGCTGATATGGGTCAACCTGCTGTCGGCGGCCTCATTGACTGTGTTCGTAATGCTGTTCATGACCGGCGTATCCGTGGTATACCAGTCGCTGTACGAGGCAGGGGATGTGAAGTTCCTACTAGGAACGCCCGCGCCCGTCGGAGCCGTGGTAGGTGCCAAGCTCGTCATGTCGTTGGTGACTAACCTGTTTGCAATTCTACCGTTTCTGTGCCCCGTCTGGGTTGGATTCGGGGCCGCGTCGCACGCTCCTGCGTCTTTCTACGTTCTCGTGTTTCTATCACAGCTGCTAGCGGCGGCGATGTTTACGTCTTTCGTGGCCCTGGTCGTGATGGCCATCATGCGGTACATCCCGTCTCCTAAGATGCGTCAGGTCATTCTAGTTGGCTCACTGGTGATAGGCTTTATGATATTCGCCGTGACTCAGGCGCTGAGCGCCGCGATGTCGCGCAACGACGGGCTAAGCTTCGAGGACATCGCTCGAATAGCGCAGGGTGTCAACCTGGGCAGGGCGGCGTGGCTGCCGCACGTGTGGATGCTGAAGACAGCGCTACTCACTATGCCCGGCTACGGCTACTCGGTGTCGACCTCGCTACTCCCACTGGCTGCCGCTGCCGTGCTCATTAGCTGGGCTGCGATCGCGCTGTCGTCTCGCGCCTTTGTGGGGGGATGGACTCACGCAAGGGAGACAGCTCCGGCTGCGAAAGGCAAGGCGTCATCTGCGCAACATGCAGGCCGGACTTTCATCAACAGGCTTCAGGGCGCCGGATGGGCCATCTTCGCCAGAGACCTCACAATGCTCTTCCGTCAGCCCGTGATGTGGTACGGGGTGCTTGTATCGATAGTAGCGTCGGCTTTCTTCGTGTTCAACATCTCGGCTGCGGGAAATGCGGCGATCATTCGAGACATGATCGTGGTCATCTTCACGATGATGGCTGGTGTGTCGACGGGGCAATTTGCAGGCCTTGCGGTCAGCCTGGACGGCGAGGGACTGTGGCTGATGAAATCGGCGCCTATCGCGCCGTCTACCTATTACTCGGCGAAACTCGCTTTCGCAACAGCGCCGGGAGCTGTGGTGCTTGTGCTTCTCTTTGCAGGGCTGTCGTTCGTGACATCAGTGCCACAGCACCCTCTGTACGTGTCGGTCCCGGTCGGCTTGGCCGTGCTATCGGTGATATGTGCATTGTCGGTGATGTCTGACGCAATCAAGCCCAACTTCAGCGTGCGTCTTTCGGCAACAGGAAACCAGAAGCAGAAGGACCCGGGCAAAGCCCTTCTGGTTACGTTCGGGAGCCAGATAGGCAGTGCGGCGCT
>DAOTAC010000243.1:1627-3953 GCA_035382325.1 Bacillota bacterium
GCCTGCTTCATATGTGTGGCCGCCTGCATGTCGAGCTCCTTCGCTTGCCGGATGAGCCGAACTAGCTCTTCTCTCGTCTCGCGCTTAGCAAGCGCCTGCGCCTGCTTCTCACCCATTCTCATGCCGCCGATGGCCTCGCCCATCTGCAGGGCCAGGCGGGCTTCCTCGCGGAACAGCTGGGATGCCTTTTCCATCTCCACCGCAGCCTCCGGGAACAGCGCCGCTTGCTCCTGCATGAAGCGATGCGCCTGATACCTGTCTCCTATCATGCACGCACCATCGATCTGGCACATCAGGCGTTCCATCAGCAAGGGAAGGGGCGCGCCTGCCGGGAACTCCGATTCGCTCAGCAGGGCATCGGCCCAGGCATCGTAAGCTGCGTAACCAGCTGCTCGCTCATGTACCCTTGGGGTTTCCATGATCTCTAGCGCGTGTGTCAGGGTATCGATAAGCAAGGCCTTCTCGTCCGACGGCTCATCTTTACGTTCGCCCAACGCCAGGACGGCAACGGTATCGGGATGCTCGTACCAATCTCGGCGCACGAAGTAACCGCAAGGCTCTTTCTCAATACCGGACGCGTACTCTGGCATGTCCTGAAAGAAGTTCCACCCAAGTAGCGTTTCGCCGCCATCGCGATAGCCTGTGATAACGCATGCTTCGGGCGGGCCGATGATGCCGAAGCTGATAACCGGACGACCGGCGTCTATCTCGCGCCTGATCAGATCCACAAAAGCCGGCTTATCTCCAGTTTTCACAGACTTGCTCTCGCCCTGAAGACCTGCAAGTAGAGCAGCGTGTTCGGGTTTGCACAGTAACGTGTAGTCTCTGCCCACCGCATCCATAGCGCGTCGCAGCGGTTCTGTGACGTTCGGCCTCATAATCAGGATGCCCACATTGCCGCCGTCCCAATACTCAGTGTTCCAGAGCAGCCTGAAGGCTGCCCCGGTGATCGCCACCAGGTAATGGTAGGTTACTGGCTGACCTATGAAACCCAAGCATGCCTTCAATGAAGAGGGAAATGGTGTGCACTCGCATTCTGCGCTGAAGTAGCTCACTTTGGGAACACCGTACAACACAGATGAACTCGGATCCACTATGTTCGCGCTATCTATTAGGATCACCTTCTCTCGCATTGATCGAACAGCGGGCCCGCAAATGCCCTGAGTGATCAACATGTTCCCTACCGATCGTTCCTGCTGCCGAAAACGCGAAGGCGGTTCGCCGAAAGCTCGCCTGAAAGCCCTGGTGAACGAATCATGTGAGGCAAAGCCGTAATCCATGGCGATGTCCGACACAGGCCTGTCCGTGCTTCTCAGCGCAAGGGCGGCGTGGCTCAGCTTGCGACCGACAATGTACTGCGAGATTGTCTTGTCGGTTACCCCGGCGAAGACGGCACGGGAGTGTGATAGCGAGAAGCCGATTACTTGCGCTACCTGATCTGGCTGTATGTCCTCTGCCACACGATTTTCGATGAAGTCAAGGGCTGACTTGATCGCCATCGAGTAGTCTGTCGGCATTGTGTCACCGCCTTCGACGTAGCTTGTTCTGGTCGCGCGACCATCCTGATTATACGAGGACCGGGCAGCGTCCGCTCGACAATTCTGATGAAGCTATCGTTGGGACCTGTGCCGCGAGAGCGTTCCGATGCGCTTGGCAGATGGGAATGTGGATGGGAATGTGGATGGGAATGTGAAGGACCGCGGGAAGGCATGAGCCTTGCCGCGGTCCACACGAGTTACACACGCGGTACACGCGCGCCACACTGTGTTGTGCTGCTGCTTTTGCTGCGGTGTGCTACGTTCTACTTAGGCAGATTCTTGAAGCAGAGGAACCAGTCCTGGCACTCGTAATCCTTGCCTGCGCCTGCTACCCTCTCGGTGGCCTGCCCGCACGATCCCGGCGGCGGAACGATGACCTTCTCGCCCGGGCGCCAGTCGGCAGGGGTGGCCACCTTGAACTTGTCGGAGGTCTGCATGGCGATGAGCAGGCGCTTGATCTCGTCGAAGTTGCGTCCATTCGAGAGCGGGTAATACACCAGAGCGCGGATGGTCCCCTCAGGGTCGATGAAGAAGACTGCGCGAACGGCCTGTGTGTCGCTGGCCGCTGGCTGGACCATGCCGTACTTCTTGGCAACCTCCATTTTGAGGTCGGCGATGAGAGGGAACTTGACCTCTACGTTTTCCATGTCGCGGAACTTGATCTTCTCCTTGATCGTCCGCAGCCAGGCTATGTGGCTGAAGTTGCTGTCGATGGAGAGACCGATCAGCTCGCAGTTGAGCGCTTTGAACTCCTCAGCCATCGATGCGAATGTCATGAACTCGGTGGT
>DAOTAC010000244.1:0-3944 GCA_035382325.1 Bacillota bacterium
TGGGCTCCGGGCATGTCCATCTTGTTGGCCGCCACGATTTCGGGCTTGGTTTCGAGCCCCGCTTCGTAGAGCGACAGTTCTCGTCGGATTGCTTCGTAGTCGCGGATCGGATCGCGACCGGAGAACTCAGACACGTCCACAACGTGTACCAAGAGGCGAGTGCGCATGATGTGACGCAGAAACTCGTGCCCAAGCCCTACGCCGCTGGCGGCTCCCTCGATAAGCCCAGGTATGTCTGCCACGACGAAGCTGTCATCACCAGCCTTCACTACACCCAGCACCGGGCTGAGAGTGGTAAACGGGTAGTCGGCGATCTTGGGTCTGGCAGAGGAGATCTTCGATAGCAGCGTGGACTTGCCTGCATTGGGGTAGCCTATGAGGCCCACATCGGCCAGCACCCTCAGTTCCATAGATGCAACGCGTTCTTCTCCGGCTTCGCCCTTCTCGGCGAACCTCGGAGTACGGTAGACAGCAGTGGCGAACCGGGCGTTACCGCGCCCGCCCGCGCCTCCGCGGGCCAGCACAACACGCTGCCCGTGGGCCAACAAATCAGCAATGACTTCACCCGTGCCAATATCCCGCACAATGGTGCCGACAGGTACCCGCACGGTCAGATCCTCGCCGTCGGCTCCCGTCTTGTCGCTGCTTGCGCCGGGCTGCCCGTTCTTGGCGCGCAGGTGCTTCTGATATCGAAGATCGACAAGAGTATGCAACGCCTCGTCTGCCTGGAGAATCACGCTGCCACCCCGCCCGCCGTCACCACCGGCCGGGCCCCCGCGAGGCACGTATTTCTCGCGCCGAAACGCCACGGCGCCTGCTCCTCCGTCACCACCCCTGGCGCGAATCTCGATATAGTCAACAAACATCCGCGTCGCGCTCCTCCCGGCAGCACACCAGATACATATCATCTCCGGCGACAGTGTAGTGTGCCCGTCCGTCCATAGCAGTATATCAGATGCTGCCCGATTACTCTCTTAATTCTGCGGAGGGCCCTTCCTTCCTTCCCGAGCGGAGCGCCGACACGAGAGCTATGTAATTCAATGCCCAATGGACTATCCACGCGCACGCCACACCTCCGCTGGCTGCTGTCAGCCAGCCGAAGACCAAGGCGCACACAAGCGGCATTACGAACGCATACAATGCCACCTGAATCGGAGCTTGACAGGCAATCATGGGCGCTGCATGTATCAGTCCGAACAAGGTTGCCTGGACCGCCATGCCTGCGAGCGGACCACCCACGCGCGCAACCCATGCCATCAGCAGCCAGCGGAAAATGAGCTCCTCAAGGAGAGCCCCGGACGACGTGTAGGCCAAACCGGCCAGCACGGCAGTTCTGAACGGCAATTTCGAAACAGCCGCGAAGGCGCCTCCCGGGTTGACCCCGGCCCGACACACCCAGTCGCCATGACGAATCAAGATGCGCCTCTGCAGCGCCATGTTGGCCCCCGCCAGCAAAGGGACTGCCACTGCCGACGCGCGTACCACTTTCAGGTGCAGATTGGTACAGGATATCCCGGTCGCCGCGAGCGGGTCCCGACCGGTGGCAAGCCAGGTTAGTGCCAAAATGGCGCAGAGCAACTTGTCGCCGATATCGACGCCACGGTTTCTGTTCGCCGGCAGCCTGGACACAACCGTCCTGACGGCGACTGACACGCCGACTACCGCGTAGAATGCGATGGAACTCATTGAGACAGATCCAGACCCAGCCGGTGACAAGCCTGGTAGAGATTGTAGATCACAGGTATTCTGTCATCCCATGCCCAAAGCAGGCTGGAAATGAGAGCTCGGTACGACTCGCAGCTGGGATCGCGCCCGGCCACATCGCCAGTTGCGGCATATGCCGCAGCCCTGCAGCCTCCCCCACAGAAGTAGCGAATGTCACATCCTTCACACGCAGGTATGGAGTCGACCCCCGGCAGACGCCATTCCGGGCTAAGCTGCAGATACCTGTTGCACATGTCTGACGCGTAATCCTTCTCCGGATCCCAGGCCTTGGGCTTCAGTTGCCTTCGTACTTCGGCAGGCGAGTCGATCAGACTGGATAGATCAGCCCTAAACTCCGGCAGCATCAGCAGGTGGCACGGATAGGCGTCGCCCGCTCCCGACAGCGCCACTACGGAATTCCCAGCTCCACACCCAAGCCGAGGAAGAATGCCGACGACTTCGGCAAACGGAGCGCTCTCCGGAATCGATCCTTCCCTTGCGCGCCGCATCAGGTATCGCAGCATCGATCGGGCCAGCGCATCGGCATCTTCCGCCGGTCGCCTGAGGCCGCATCCGCCGCGACCTACCTCCTGGAATAGACTGGCGTGGAATGTGGCACGGTACTGTGCTGCAAAAGCGATCATGTCGTCGGGTGAGAACACCTCAGGATCCAGGAGCGTAGAGACTACTTCGATATCCGATACTCCCGCTTCGGCCAGAAGCCCAAGGCCCCGGCATGCGGCCTTGAACGAACCCTGCCCTCTGATGAGGTCGTGTTCGCGTTCACTGGGCGACTCCAGGCTCACCTGCACGCGCACCCTAGCGTTCGCAATGGCGCCTGCAAGTTCGGGGGTAATGAGGGTGCCGTTCGTCGCCAGCGTAACGCGGAGAGCCGCTCGCTGGGATGCATAGAGCAGGTCCGGCAGGTCTTGACGAAGCGCAGGCTCGCCGCCGGTAATCACAAGCTCATCTACGCGCAGGTTGGCAGCCCTCGATATCGTGCGCTCAACCTGCCAAGTCGGCGCATCGTCATGGCCCGTGCTACGATAACACGTGGAGCACTTCAGGTTGCACCTGTCGGTGACCGCCAGGAAAGCCCTTTGTGTGCCGGTGTGAGAGCGCCGATATCTAGTCCCTGAGCTCTTGTCTCGCGTTCTTCGCGTCACAAGCCTGGTGCGGATCAACAAACCTTCGGCTCGCAGTTCCTCAAGCAGATCCATGAGCTCAGATAGGGTGTCGCTGCCATATTTCCTGCCGACGGTGTCGATCACCTCTGTAATACTGGTATCCAACACCAGTTCGAGCAGTGCTCCCGCAGGTCGCATCAGTTTGACCCACACACCGTCTTCCGGGTCCATTATGATGTAGCCATCGTTGGCAGCGACTAATTTCACGCTGGGAGCAAGTGCGTACTCAGTAGTTGGGTCTAGCGAGTGAACGTCCATGCCAAGAACAGAGCAACCGACGTCTGCATCTGCTCTGCAGACCGGTGCCCCCTCCTTTCTTGCTTGGGTGGGTAATTGCGCAGATAGGGAGGAACCAACCAGGCCCAAGGTTGGCTCCGGTACGCCTGAGTACGAGATCCGGTACGCAGCGCCGCTGTAAGGATTACGGAGACTGCACGCTGAAGAGACCGGCTATCCGATGGTGATGAGATAGCCCCACAGGATGAAATTGACACAGAAGCTGTTCACCGACACGTTCATCCGGCGCTTTCGCCCTGCTGTGACTTCAAACACGGTTGCCACCTCCTTTTTCGTGTAGGGAACGATCCGAGACCAAACGGCCGCACCGCGACCGCGCTTGCATCCACAGCATAACATCTACACCATTTTACGGGTATTACCCAAACGGGTGATTTTTGGCGCCTCGGGTCCCGGCCAGTCTATGAGCCCTGTGACGACAGCCCGGGTGACAGCGCAGCCTCTAGTATTGACCCCCAGCTTTTGGAATATGGCTCTTACATGCGTTTTCACCGTATTGATCGAGATGAACATCTCGTGTGCGATCGCGCGGTTGGTTTTGCCTTCGGCCAGGAGCCTCATCACGTTAGTCTCTGTGGCAGTGAGCCTGACGGCTGCAGCCTCACCCTCCTCCGATACATCCTTGTCTATGCTCTCTTCAAGCCTGGCCCGGGCAGATGCGACGGCCGTCGCGCTGTCTCCGCTGTGCTGAAACGAATCCACACTGTCAGCGCCGCTCAAGAGGGGACACAAGTACAGCATTACAACACCGTTCTC
>DAOTAC010000245.1:0-3910 GCA_035382325.1 Bacillota bacterium
GACGCGGGTTTTCTACGTTTGTCCTGTGCAGAGAGTGCGGCCACGTGATGACCTGCCCGCACTGCGATGTCTCGCTGACGCTCCACGGTTCGGGGTCGCGCCGGTCTGAGCTAGTATGTCACTACTGCAACCATACTGAACGCGCCCCCGATGTCTGTCCGTCCTGCGGCGGCACGCATATCCGGTACTTCGGCGCCGGCACCGAGCGGATCGAGGACGAGGTCAAAAAGTCCTTCCCCGAAGCGCGAGTCGCGCGCATGGATGTCGACACCACGCGGCGCAAAGGGGCGCACCGGGCGATACTCGGTGCATTCAGGGCCGGGCACACCGATATTCTTGTGGGAACACAGATGATTGCCAAGGGTCTGGATTTTCCCAATGTCACGCTGGTGGGAGTGGTGTCGGCCGACACTGCCCTGAACCTGCCTGATTTCAGGGCGGCAGAGCGGACTTACCAGCTCATTTCGCAGGTTGCCGGCAGGTCGGGACGTGGGGATGCCCCCGGAACTGTGGTCGTGCAAACTTACAGCCCGGAGCATTACAGCATCGTGGCGGCAGCAGCCCACGACTATCGGGCATTCTACGAGGCTGAGATTGCATCTAGACGCGAGGCGGGGTATCCACCGGCGCGTCGGATGGCCCGGATTCTTGTGAGAGGAATCGACGAGTCGGCCACCGCGCGATGCGCGGGCATGATTGCTAGTGCATGCCGTGAGCTTGACTGTGTGTCAGACGGCACAGTCGAAGTGCTTGGCCCGGCGCCGGCGCCCATTCCCCGAATTGCGGGGAAGTACCGGTGGCATCTGCTGCTGCTATCAGGTGATTTTCAGGCGTTGCGCGGGGCTGCGAAGGCTGGATGCGCTGCGCGTGAGGCGGGCCGCGGCGCAGGGGGCGGCGCAGGGGGCGTCGGCGGCGTTCGCGGCATCGGCGGCGGCCCGGCGGCAGGGATTACGGTGACCCTTGACATTGAGCCGTCGGCGGTTCTGTGATTGGGCAATGCGCCTATCGATGCGCTATAATGTAGCAAGGCAACATACCATTTTAGGAGGCAACTCTGTTGATTCTCGAGATACGCAAGGACGGCGATCCGGTGCTTCGCCAAAAGGCCGCGCCGGTGGCTGTGATCGATGATGAAATGCGCCAGCTGGCTGCCGATATGCTGGAGACTATGTACAACGCTCCGGGGGTAGGACTGGCTGCGCCGCAGGTCGGCGTGGCGGTTCGACTCATAGTCGTGGACGATGGTTCGGGGCCCCACACGCTCTTCAACCCCCGGGTGGTGTCGCGCCGCGGGGAAGTATGTGAGGAGGAAGG
Organism: Bacillota bacterium; assembly: GCA_035382325.1. GTDB lineage: Bacteria > Bacillota > DTU025 > DTU025 > DTU025 > UBA5389. The sequence goes on from DAOTAC010000245.1 coordinate 1,315, forward strand.
ATGCCTGTCGGTTCCGGGGATGATCGGAAAGGTAAGGCGGGCGGCTCAAGTGGAAGTCGAGGCGTACGACAGGTCAGGCCGGAGAATCCTGGTCCGCGGCGACGATCTGATGTCGATAATCCTTCAGCATGAAACCGACCATCTTGACGGCGTGCTCTTCACTGACAAGGCAGAAAGCCTGAGGCGCGCCGAGGCGAGTAGCGAGAACCGCGAGACGGAAGCGGAGGGCGAGTAACCGTTGCGAGTGGTGTTCATGGGTACTCCCGCGTTTGCCGTTCCTACGCTGGAAGCTCTGGCAGACGCGGGGCATGATATCCTATGTGTGGTCACACAGCCCGACAGGCCTGCCGGGCGCGGCCACAAACTTGCGCCTCCTCCTGTGAAGGTTGCAGCCCAGGCCAGAGGGCTGAGGGTACTGCAGCCGGAGAGGGTGCGGGCGGCGGTTTTCGTGCAGGCCATGCGCGATCTGGCGCCAGACGTGGCTGTGGTGGCGGCCTTCGGCCAGAAGATCACGGCAGAGCTTCTGGCAGTGCCCGCTCACGGGTTCGTGAATGTCCATCCGTCGCTGCTGCCGCGATACAGGGGCGCTGCTCCCGTAGAGCGCTGCCTGCTCAATGGAGACTCCGTAACCGGAGTAACCATCATGTACATGGATGAGGGATGGGACACGGGTGACATCGGCATCTGCCGGGAGTTCGCGGTGCCTCGCGACGCTCGCGCCAACGCAGGATGGCTGGAGGAGTCGCTCGCGCGGGTGGGTGCGGAACTGATGGTGCAGTTTCTTCGTTTGCTTGAAGAGGGGCGAGCTCCACGCACTGCACAGGACCACTCCATGGCCAGCTACGCACCGAAGATCTCTCGAGACGAATTGGAGATAGACTGGCGCCGCAGGGCATCGCAGCTGTTCGACACAGTGCGAGGGCTGGCGCCCGACCCGGGAGCGCGCACTACGCTTGACGGGCAACAGCTGCGAGTGTTATGCCTGCGTGAGCTGGGCAAGGGAGAGGCTGAGGGCGACTCGGAGGTGGGGCCGGCAGTCAAACCAGGAACGATAATGCTGGGGCCGAGCGATGCTGTGATAGTGGCGTGCGGCGAGAACGGCCGGGAACGGGTTACGCTCGAAGAAGTGCAACCGTCAGGGAAGCGGTGCATGACCGGGGCGGAGTTCGCCCGGGGGCGGCGCATCTGCACAGGCGCCCGATTGGGCAGCTAGCGTAGCGCTGTGGGCAGTTGCGGCGTTTGCACCTTCAGCTGAAGCCTTGAGGCGTGTGGAGTGAACTGTGCAGCTTATCGATTTCGCAGATGATGTTGGGGGGTGACGCGGATGATGTACCCATTTTTCTATGATCCCACGTACATTCTGGTGTTGCCGGCGTTCATCTTTGCACTGTACGCGCAGACGCGGGTGCAGTCTGCCTTCACAAGAGGCATGAACATCCGCTCCCGCGCGGGAGTTACCGGCGCCCAGGTAGCCAACAGCCTTCTGGCCGATAGAGGAGTCGATGTGTCTGTTGAGCAGATCGGCCGGCCCATGGGAGACCATTTCGACCCGCGCAGCGGCGTGGTGCGTCTATCGCCTCAGGTTTATGGAGGAACGTCCATAGCCGCGTTGGCCGTGGCCGCGCACGAGACGGGACATGCCATGCAGCACAGCGAGGGCTATGCCCCGCTTTCGGTTAGGGAAGCCATTCTGCCCGTGGCAAGCTTTGGCTCGACTATGGCCCTGCCCCTGTTCATACTCGGCATGATTCTGGGCAGCCCCCAGATAAGCCGGTTTTTGATGACCCTGGGGATATGGCTGTTTGCTGGGGCAGTGGCATTTCAGATCGTAACGTTGCCGGTGGAGTACAACGCCAGCCGGCGGGCTCTGGCTATGCTTACGGAGGCCGGTTATGTCACCGATGCTGAAACGCCGCAAGTGAAGAATGTACTGAATGCTGCTGCATTGACGTATGTGGCTGCTGCGGCCGTTGCACTGACTCAGCTACTGCGACTCCTAGTGCTCAGAGGCAGCCGGCGTGACTAAGCGTCCCGATTTCCGCAAAGCCTCGGCGAGCGGCAGGGACCTTGCAGTGGAGATCTTGTACACCTGCGACCAGGACGGTGCGTTCGCGCACGCTGCCTGGTCGCGCGCTTTGTCAGGCCGTAATCTTGATGCGCGCGAGCGCCGCCTTGGAATGGAATTGGCCTTCGGCTCAATACGCCGGAAGAAAACTCTGGACTGGTGTATAGCTAGGGCGGCCGGGCGCTCGATGCAAGATGTCGATCCGCTGGCGCACTCGTTGCTACGCATTAGCACCTACCAGCTCCTCTTCATGTCGCGTATCCCGGCGCACGCCGCGGTATCGGAGGCTGTGGAGTCCGCTCGGCGACTGGGGCATCCGGGTATGGCCGGATTCGTCAATGCGGTGCTGCGTCGCATCGCTTCGCCCAGGTTCGATCCGGGTTTTCCCGATCTGGCAGATGATCCTGTGAAATCGCTCGCTGTCACCCTGTCCTATCCTGAGTGGCTTGTAGAGTCATGGATCGGCGAGTTCGGGCCGGAGACTGCCAAGCGTATGCTCGAAGCGGGCAACCAGGCTCCGACGGTGGTGTT
>DAOTAC010000246.1:0-3909 GCA_035382325.1 Bacillota bacterium
TTCAGCCGTGGGTCCGCTCTCTTGGCGCCGTGGTTGACCGCGGCCCTTTCATCGCTGGTTTAGACGTGATTATGGTGTCTTTACGATAGCACACACTACGAGGAAAAGCAATCGGCCCCCGCTGCGGCGGGTTTCAAGGTAGCATAGCGCAGCGTGAGGCGCTCGTGAATATGCCCGAATCCACCCGGACAGGTTAATTCCGAGCGGGCGGATTCGGGCGCGCTGTGCTGTGCAGCGGAGGCCCTGCGCGATTGCCCGCAGCTGGCGCCGTTTGGGCGCTGTAATGCGGGGGCAGTATGCGGGCACATTCGCGACGTCTGGCGATTATCCTATGTGTTCTCCTGTCGCTCTTGACTCTGGCCGCTGGAGGCGTGCTTCGCGCCATCGGCCTTCGACCGGCCTATCTACGCGTGGTTGAGGGGCAAGAGTTCGATCTCAATTCCGGTTTCAACCTGTCCGGCGCGTTCGTCGCTGATCCTCCGGATTCACTCTTGATCGACCAGGCCGCCGGAGGCAGCATCTCGGTCACACCAACCAAGCCTGGGCGTGCCCGCGTGGAATTTCGTCTGTTCAACGCCGTAGCGGTGCGGCGCTTTGTCGTGGACGTCGTGCCCGAACTCAGGGTGGCGCTGGGCGGACATTCCATCGGCATACTCCTGGCTAGCCATGGGGTTCGTGTGATAGGGCTGTATCCCGTCATCGGCACAGACGGCGGCAGATACATGCCCGCACGCGACGCAGGTCTCGCGGTTGGAGACGCAATTCTGACAGTTGACGGGCGTGAGGTTTCTGACCCTGTCGAGCTTGAGACGGCAGTAAACCAGGTCTCCTCGGTGCGCGGAGCGGTAACCCTCGGCATTCTTCACGAGGGGAAACAGAGGGAGGTCGTGGTTGAGGCTGTTCCAACTGACTCGGGATTCAGGATCGGCGTCTATGTTCGCGATAACGCTGCCGGCGTAGGCACGCTTACCTTCTGGCACCCCGGCAGCCTTCGGTTCGGGGCGCTCGGGCATCTGGTAACGGACAGCCAAACAGGTAAGGAGATCCCCATCACCGATGGGCGGATAGTGGCTGCCCGTGTGGCGGGAATTGATGCGGGCGCGGTGGGGCGTCCGGGCGAGAAGATAGGCACGTTCGCCGGAACCCGCGACAATGTCGGCGTGATCGAAATCAACTCGTCGATCGGGATTTACGGCAGGTTGACTACGCCGCTTACCAATTCCGCATTCCCCGAGCCGATTCCGGTTGCCCTCGCCTCCTCGGTCCACGAGGGGCCGGCAGAGATCCTCACGGTAATCTCCGGATCGACGATAGAACGCTTCCGAGTAGACATTGTCAAGGTCGCTAGGCAGACGCGTCCGTCGGGCAAAGGGATGGTAATCCGAGTCGTCGACCCCCGGCTGATTGAGCGGACCGGCGGGATTGTGCAGGGCATGAGTGGATCTCCCATAGTCCAGGACGGTAAGCTCATCGGCGCCGTCACTCACGTCTTCGTTTCGGACCCGACAAGAGGATACGCTGTGTTTGCCGAGTATATGTTGGATGCCGCAGGCATCTTGCAGGAGCAGCCGGAACCGCTGTCATGGGCCGAACCACGTCAAAAAGCCCATACACGGGCTGATTTGGCACATCATATTATGTAGCGCCAGAGGGAGAAGCAAGCCTGCTTCAGCTGTGTATACGCCCTGACGGGGTTGAGAGGTGAGGCCTGTGCCGGAGACTAAGCCGGAAACGGACTCGTCCGCATTGCTTGCGCTGGAGAAACTCTCTCCGCGCGAGCGCGAGATCATAAAAATGGTAGCCCTCGGGTTGAGCAATCAGAGCATCGGGGAGCGTCTGTTCATTTCGGACAAAACCGTGAAAAACTACGTTACATCGATACGCCGTAAGTTGGGCGTCGAGAACCGGATTCAGATCGCGCTTCACGCGATCCGCTGCGGGCTGGTTGACCCGGGTATCAGTCAGCAGCAATAGAGGGAAACAGTGCCACCGCGTAGAAAGAATAATGGCAAGTTCTTCGCGGAGGCTTTGCGGAATGCTTGAGAGTCGCATACGCGTAGTGATCGTGGACGACAACATGGAGTTCACGGCGGTGGTTGAGGAGTTCCTTTCGCGTCAGCCCGACATGGTTGTGATGGGCACGGCGTACAACGGTAAGGCCGCCATAGAGCTGATTGAAGAGGTTCACCCGGATGTCGTGGTGCTCGACGTAGTAATGCCGCACCTCGACGGACTGGGAGTCATTGAGTACATTGCCGCCGCGGGCTTTGCGCGCCGCCCGCGGATTGTGGTCGTATCGGCGATAGGTCTCGAAACCACCGCGGCAAGCATTCTGGGTGCCGGGGCCGACTATTACCTAGCGAAGCCTTTCGACTTGAGCATATTAGCCGAAAGAATCCGGCGGCTCGCGGCGATCCCGCCGGATATTCGGTCGTCCATACGGCCGAGTATGCCCACGCGCACCACTTCACTTGAGTTCGAAGCAAGCAGGGCACTGCGCGAAATCGGTATTCCCTCCAACCTCAAGGGCTATGTCTACCTGCGCGATGCTATCATCTTTGCTCTCAGCGAAGGAGACATGCTCTCCAGCATCACGCATGTGGTGTACCCTGCCATCGCCCGCAGGCACAATACAACGGCATCCCGGGTTGAACGATCCATGCGGCACGCCATTGAAACTGCCTGGATGCGGGGTGATATCAACACTCTGACTGACGTTTTCGGTCATACAGTAGACGCCGAGAAAGGGCGCCCCACCAACTCTGCCTTCATTGCCCGAATCGCGGACAAGATCCGGCTCGACAGGGCGGCCACCAGATAGTGCGAATGCACGACGGATCTGACGGAATCCTAGTAGCATGGATGCTTCAGACGATAGCGGACCTGACCATGCAGGCCTGAGCGAAGGGCAGACCGAGGCGACGACCGCAGCGACGGCCCGCGTCGGCCGCAAAACCAAGCACCTCTTGGAAAGGCTAGCGCCCGGCGAGATTGCCGTGATATCCCACGCCGACATCGACGAGGTTTCGGCGCGTGCTCTTGCGGCCAAGCGACCGGCAGTGATAATCAACGCTGAGCCGTGCATAACTGGCCGGTACCGATGCCCGGGACCGGCCATTCTCATGGATGCGGGCATACCTGTGCTGGACTGTGTTGGCGATCAGGTTATGGAATCGATTGCCGACGGAGCAGAGGTCCAGGTGCGGGCAGGCCGTGTGTATGCAGGCGGCGGGATGGTGGGAAGCGGACGATGCTTTACGCGCGAGCATCTGGCAGACGCCTACGCAGCCGCGGAGGAGAATCGCGGCGCCGAGCTTGAGCGGTTTGTCACCAACACCCTGCACTATGCGTTGCAGGAAAAGGACATGATCCTGGGCGAGTTGGACGTGCCCACCATCAAGACCCGTATCCGTGGACGCCATTGCGTCATAGCGGTCAGGGGTTCAAACTACCTGGAAGACTTGGCCGCTGTAAGCTCCTACATTAGAGAAGTCAGGCCCGCGCTGATCGGTGTGGACGGTGGCGCGGACGCCCTCCTCGACGCCGGCCTTGTTCCCGACATGATAGTCGGAGACATGGACTCGGTCACCGACAAGGCGCTGCTTTCAGGGGCCGAACTCGTCGCCCACGCCTATCCTGACGGCAGGTCTCCCGCCTCCGACAGGCTTCGAAGCCTGGGCCTTGCTCATTCAGTCTTCCGCTGCCCTGGCACCAGCGAGGACATTGCCATGCTTCTGGCTCACGACAAGGGAGCGTCCTTAATCGTGATGCTCGGTTCTCATTCGAACATGCTGGACTTTCTGGAGAAAGGCCGGCCGGGCATGGGCAGTACGTTTCTGGTCAGGCTCAAGGTCGGTTCAGTGCTGGTGGACGCCAGAGGAGTGAGCCAGCTGTACCGGGGAAGGCTAC